>RFQD01000024.1 GCA_009925875.1 Microbacteriaceae bacterium
AGATGGCGGCCAGCTTGTGGGCCTGCGTTCGCTCGTGTTCCACCCACGGGTCGTCTGCTCGCACCACGACAGTCTTGGGGACCCGACCCGGACGCGCCGTCCTCCGCCGAGAAGGCATCCCTTCGAGAACTCGTGACGGGTTTCGGTCAAACTGAGATTGACGAACTTGCCACGCTCGAGGCAACCACGCGCCACGATGTGAAGGCCGTGGAATACCTCGTGCGTGCTCGGCTCGAGAATCTTGGACTCCGGCGCGTGAGCGAACTCACGCACTTTGCGTGCACGAGCGAAGACATCAACAACGTCGCGTATGCGCTCATCGTGCGCGACGCCATCCACAACATTTGGTTGCCCGCATTCGATGCGGTCATCACGGAGCTCCGGTCGCTCGCACACGAACACCGCGCCGTGCCCATGTTGTGCCGCACACACGGTCAACCGGCCACCCCGTCGACCATGGGGAAGGAACTTGCTGTTTTCGCGCACCGCCTCCTGCGCATCCGCGATCACATCACCCGCGTCACGTATTTGGCAAAGTTCAGTGGGGCCACGGGAACGTTCAGTGCTCACGTGGCTGCCGACTCGAATGCCGATTGGGCGGCCATCTCGCAAACATTCATCGAAAAACTCGGGCTCGCGTGGAATCCACTCACCACACAAATTGAGTCTCACGATTGGCAGGCCGAGCTCTATTCACACATCTCCCATGGCAATCGCATTGTGCACAATCTGGCGACCGACATGTGGACCTACATCTCGTTGGGCTTTTTTCGGCAGATTCCCCAGGTCGGAGCGACCGGTTCGTCGACAATGCCCCACAAAATCAACCCCATCCGGTTCGAAAACGCCGAGGCCAACCTGGAGCTCTCGTGTGCCGTGCTCGACTCTCTGGCCGCAACACTCGTGACATCGCGCATGCAACGTGACCTCACTGATTCGACCACGCAACGCAATATCGGCGTTGGCTTGGGTCACTCACTGCTTGCGCTCGACAACGTTCGCCGCGGTTTGGGCGAAGTCGATCTCGACGTTTCCGCGCTCGAACGTGACTTGGAGGCGAACTGGGAGGTTCTCGGTGAAGCCATTCAGACGGTCATCCGCGCCGAAGTGGTTGCCGGAAATTCGCAGATCAGCGACCCCTACGCGCTTCTCAAAGACCTCACCCGTGGAAAGAAACTCGCCCCCGCAGCACTCGCACAATTCGTCGGCGAACTCGACATCTCCGCCGAGGCAAAAACTCGACTATTGGCGCTGACCCCGAGTGGCTACGTTGGTCGTGCCGCGGAACTCGTCGATTTTCTCGACTAGTGGGGAGCGTCCATCTCTTCAATATCGGTGAGTTCTTCACGCTTGGGTTTAATCGCGAGCACAATCATGGCGATAATCACGAGGCTTGCAATGAAGGTAACTCCCGCCCACACCAACGATTCGTAGGCCATGCGCGTCGACATCAGAACGATCAAGCCAGTGAAGGCCGCAATCACTGCCGACAAGCCAATCAGCTCAAATGGGCGAAGTCGGTCTCTCCGAGACGGTGTGCTCATGGTGTCCTCTTTCCTTCCGGTGGCACAGAAACGGCATCAAACCTCAACGTCATGCCCGCGATAGCCGCGTAGACACTGACAACGACGCCAAAAGCGCCGAGAATACCGACCGCGTAAACGCTACTGAGGGGCACGGCCACTTCCACGACGGCGAGGACGACTCCGGCCAGCGCAATGACACGAAAATCTCGTCGCACGACCTTGTCGGGGGCATTAATCGACAGCAGGATGTCGCACACGGCGACCGCGCCAGCCCACGTCGCGACGAGCAGAGTGAACAACCCCAAGGTGGGGCCGGTCAGCAATGCCCCTCCCGCAAGCACACTCGTGACAATGGAAAAAGCCAGGGCGACCGCATGCGATACTCGCCATGCGGTTGACCTGTCCGACACTGCCGCCACTGCCACAACCCGAGCAATCGCACTGCCGAGGGCCGCGATAATCAGACCGATGAGTCCGACGGTCGGGGCGTGATTGACCGAAAACGTGATGAAGACGCCCGACACCGCACACGCGACGGACAACGCCAAGAAATAGAGTCCACGCGCAGCGGATAGCTGAGGTGGAGTGTCGCGTGGGGTCACGCCTCCACTCTAGGGGCGCTATTGCTGTGCAAAGTCGTTGAACCGAGACAAGTGACCCGTGAATCCGACGACGACGGTCGCGGTGGGACCATTTCGGTGCTTGGCCACAATGAGGTCCGCCTCGCCGGCGCGAGGATGATCGCGATCGTACGCGCCTTCTCGATGCAAAAGAATGACCATGTCCGCGTCCTGCTCAAGGGATCCCGATTCGCGAAGGTCAGACAGAGCCGGTTTTTTGTCCGTTCGTTGTTCCGGTCCACGGTTTAGCTGAGACAAGGCAACGACCGGTACTTGGAGTTCTTTCGCGAGCAACTTCAAGGCACGACTAAATTCACTCACTTCCTGCTGACGGTTCTCGACCCGCTTGCCGCTCGTCATCAGCTGAAGGTAATCAATGACAACCAGTTTGAGACCAACTCGTTGCTTCAGTCGCCGACATTTGGCTCGGATTTCGACGAGCGTCATGTTGGGGCTGTCATCGATATAGAGCGGCGCCTCCGCGATGCGCCCACGTGTCGCGGCAATCGCTGTCCAGTCATTGTTTGCAACCGTGCCCTTGCGCATGTTCGACAACGGCACAGACGACTCGGCCGCAAGCAGGCGCATGGCAATCTCACTCTTTCCCATTTCGAGCGAGAAGAAAATCGTGGGTTGGTTGTATCGCACACTTGCATGACGCGCGAAATCGAGCGCGAGCGTCGACTTACCCAACGCAGGTCTGGCGGCGATGATGACAAGCTGTCCCGGGTGCAGGCCATTTGTGAGCTCATCGAGATCCCGAAATCCCGTGGGGACACCAATCATGCTTCCATCGCGATGACGCGCGGTCTCGATTTCTTCAATTGCCGCATCGACAGCCGTCGTAAGCGGAACGTAATCTTCGATTTCGGCAGAGCCGGTCACCGAGTAGATCTCCGCTTGTGCCGAGTTAACCAAGTCTTGCGGTTCGCCTTCGCCGGAGTATCCCATTTGCACGATGCGCGTTCCAGCATCCACCAGTCGGCGGAGAAGCGCGCGCTCCGCGACAATGCCCGCGTAGTACCCGGCGTTCGCCGCCGTCGGAACGAGCGCGGTCAGGGTGTGCAAGTAATCTGCTCCACCCGCCCTCACGAGAGATCCCGTTTTTGTTAGTTCATCGGTGACGGTGATTGCGTCGGTCGGCTCACCGTGTGCGTACAGATTCAGAATGGCGTCGTAGATGACCTCGTGCTTGGGCACATAAAAATCTGCCCCTCGAACAACCTCAACGACGTCGGCGACGGCGTCTTTGCTCAATAACATGCCGCCCAGCGTGCTCTGCTCGGCGAGCACATCGTGCGGCGGAACACGCTCCCCCGGGGCCGAACCGCGCGAATCAGCGGGGGGAGGCAGATGAGCGATTGACATCGTGGCTCCCTTTCTGATTTTTCATGGAGTTTCTAGCAGCGGGCTCCGACACTGTGCCTCTCCTGCTCGGCAACACTAGAAAGAAGCTCGACGTCTTCCCAAACCGACATGTGGATAAGTCTGTGTATGACGCGCCGATAACTCGGCATCTACTGTTTATAACTTGTGGGCAATGTTGGGGATAAGCTGCGAAATTTTTCTCATTTTTAGCCTTCAATCAGGGATTTTAGGCAGATACGCGTGTGCATAACATTCAGTCTCAACGTTGTGTTTAACGTTGCCCCTGGCGCGGAGACCTGTGTATAGAAAACCCCTATGTGAGGCGATTAAAATCGTGCGACACGCCGATAAGCCATTATTTTGTGCGTCCCGCGACTTGACAACGACACAATCCACTCTCGGCTTTCCGGCGGCACAGGACGTTCGCATCGTCGACTCCGCCGTGGATTAAGCGAATTCGGGCCCCCCTCTCATGAGGAAAGCCCGAATCAGTCAACAACTGACTACTTTGCCGCGACAACCTGAAGGGTGATGGTCGCAACCAAGTCCTCACGTAACCGAACCGTTGCCTCGTGGTCGCCCGTGAATTTGATGGGCGACACGATTTCGATCTTGCGCTTGTCGATGTCTCCCAGTCCGGCCGCGGCAACGGCGGTTGCGATGTGGTCGGTTTTCACCGAACCGAACAACCGGCCGTCGCGACCGACCTTGACCGACAACTTCACCTTTGCTGATTCCAGCTTGGCCTTCAACGCTTGCGCCTCTTCGAGGGTTGCCAGAGCGCGTGCCGTGCGTGCGGCACGAATCTGCTCGACCTGCTTCTCCCCGCCTCGCGACCACGCAACCGCGAAACCCTGAGGGATGAGATAGTTGCGCGCGTATCCATTCTTCACGTCAACCACGTCGCCCGCGGATCCGAGGCCAGAAACCTCGTTCGTCAAAATAAGCTTGGACATTTCGTTACTCCTTAGCGTCCGGCGCCGGCGTAGGGGAGAAGCGCCATTTCACGAGCGTTCTTAACGGCTCGTGCAATGAGGCGCTGTTCCTGAACAGACACACCCGTGATGCGACGGGCGCGGATCTTTCCACGCTCCGAGATGAACTTGCGCAGAGTCGCGACGTCTTTGTAGTCGATAACTCCCACGCGAATCGCCTTCGCCGGGGCGAGGGCCTTTGCGTTCTTGCCGCGAAGCGGCTTGCGGCGATCGCCGCTGCTCTTTCCAGCCATGATTCCTCTTTTGATCTGTGCTCGGAATCACATTCCGAACAATTGACATTGCTTAGAAGGGAGTGTCGTCGGGGAACGAATCCGCTCCCGTAACTCCCGGCATGTTCCACGGGTCTGCGCCCGCGCTCGACGGCTGTCCCCATGGCTCGTCGCCACCAGCGGGAAGACCCCCGCGTTGCGCGCCTCCCGCACCGCCTGTCGCACGACTCACCTGCGCCGTGGCGTATCGCAACGACGGACCGATCTCATCCACTTCGAGTTCGATCGTGGTGCGCTTCTCGCCCTCTTTGGTCTCATACGAACGCTGCTTCAGTCGACCGGTCGCGATGACGCGCGACCCTTTCGTCAGACTGCCCGCAACGTGTTCGGCAAATTCTCGCCACACGCTCGCTCGCAAAAACAAGGCTTCGCCGTCTTTCCATTCGTTCGACGCGCGATCAAAGTTGCGAGGAGTGGAGGCAATCGTGAAATTCGCCACCGCGAGCCCGTTCTGCGTGTACCGCAACTCCGGGTCGCTCG
The DNA here is from genome assembly GCA_009925875.1 of Microbacteriaceae bacterium. GTDB lineage: Bacteria > Actinomycetota > Actinomycetes > Actinomycetales > Microbacteriaceae > RFQD01. The sequence goes on from RFQD01000024.1 coordinate 5,262, forward strand.
TGAGGTTGCCCACAACGGTGATGACAGTTTCGCCGGCCATTGAGATCAGGCGTCCTGTTCCGTTGCGTCGGCAACTTTCGCCGCTTTGGGAGCCTTCGCCGCGCGTGCGGCCTTTGCCGCAGCGAGTTCCGCCGCCGCCGCGACCTGAGCAATCGCTTCTTCGGCCCGCAGCACCTTGGTGCGCATGACGGCCTCGCTCAGCTTGAGCTGGCGGTCAAGTTCCACCGTGGCATCGGCGCTCGACGTGAAGTTGACGACAGCGTAGATGCCCTCGGACTTCTTGTTGATTTCATAAGCCAGACGACGACGTCCCCAGATGTCGACATTGTCGATGGATCCGCCGTCGTTGCGAACGACGTTGAGGAACTTGTCTAGGCTCGGAGCGACAGTGCGCTCGTCAACCTCGGGGTCAAGAATGACCATGAGTTCGTATTGATGCATGACTAACCCGCCTCCTTCGGACTAAACGGCTGCAGACGGTCTGCAGCAGGAGGGTTGCACATACGCCGTGCGGAGAAGTCGCACCGAGCGACGACCACACAACTTTCCTAGAGTACCGGGTACCTACTCCCGAACGAAATCGGGTTGTTCCCTCCACCACGTGAGCAAGAGTTCCGCGGCGTGTTCTTCGCCCACGGGGCCACGATCCAGCCTCGTTTCCAGCAAGAACTTGTATGCACGGCCGACAATCGGTCCCGGTTTGACGCCAAGGATGCGCATAATCGCTTCCCCGTCGAGGTCCGGCCTCATGGCCGCAAGTTCCTCCCGTGCAGCGAGCTGCGCGATGCGGTCCTCGAGGTCGTCGTAGGCAAACGACAAACGTTCTGCTTTGCGCTTGTTGCGCGTGGTCACGTCGGCACGAGTGAGGATGTGCAGAAGTTCCAGTTGCGCACCGGCATCCCGAACGTAACGTCGCACCGCCGAGTCGGTCCAGGAACCTTCGCTATAGCCAAAGAACCGCAGGTGTAACTCGATGAGCTCGGCAACTGCCGCGATGGTGTCATTATCGAATCGAAGTTCTCGCAGGCGTTTCTTGGCGAGCTTGGCGCCCACCACGTCGTGGTGATAGAAACTGACAGCGCCACCCGCTTCGAAGCGCCTCGTCGTTGGTTTCCCGATGTCGTGCAAGATTGCTGCCAGACGCAAAACCAGATTGGGCGCAGTTTCGGGAATGCGTCGTCGTTCCCACTCAATCGCCTGGTTGAGCACCGTAAGGCTGTGTTCATAAACATCCTTATGGTGGTGATGCTCGTCCGTTTCGAGCTGCAGAGCTGGAAGTTCCGGCAAAAAGACATCTGCCAGTCCCGTGCGAACGAGCACCGAAATACCGGGGACAGGGTCGTCCGCACTCAACAACTTGATGAGTTCATCCCGAACGCGCTCTGCAGAAATGCGAGTCAAATCATCTCGAAGTTCGGACATGACCCACTCAATTTCCTCGTCGAGCTCAAAACCCAACTGGGCGACAAACCGAGCGCCCCGCATCATTCGCAGCGGATCTTCACGAAAACAGGTGGTCGCATCTCGCGGCGTTCGAAGACGGCGCGCCATCACATCGTCAATGCCGCCAAAAGGGTCAACCAGCCGCAACGGCGTGAGGACAAGGGCCATCGCGTTGACGGTAAAGTCCCGTCGCACGAGATCATCCTCGAGGGATTCTCCAAAAGTAATGACGGGTTTGCGCGTGACGCCGTCGTACAGGTCTGCCCGATAGGTCGTGATTTCGACCTCCTCGCCCTCGACGCGCGCGCCGATGGTACCGAATTCGCGCCCGGTCTCCCAGTGCGCGTCGGCGAGAGGTGTCACGATTTTCAGAATCTCGTCGGGGCGCGCGCTCGTGGTGAAGTCGAGGTCGTTAATTGTGCGCCCCAAGAACGCATCGCGTACGGGTCCTCCGACGAGCGCCAATTCGTGTCCCGACGCATCAAAAGCAGCCGCGAGGCGAGCCACCGGGGCCGAGAGCGCAATCGCGTGAAGCGTTTTGAGAGCCTCCGCCGCGCTTTCCACGCGCCCGATTCTACGCAGGATTCACCCCTGACGGTTTGGCGGTCCTCGCCCAGAGCATCCGCTTCGTGTTGTAAAACTAGCCCGTGCCCGAGCGGGTGTGCCCGAGGGTCTCATCACGTGGGCGCGTTTAGACTTTGCTCATGCGTGGACGTCGCCTCCGCAGTGCCGGCCTGGCGCTGGTTCTGAGCCTCGGCGTGGGCGTCGGTGCTGCACTTCCCGGAGTCCTGCTAGTGCAACCAGCCGTCGCCTCGCCCGCGTTGGCGGCCACCATCTACCCCCAACCCGGTGCCACGGCCCGACCGGGTGAACCTTTCCTGCTCACTCTGACGGTCACCAACGCCGGAACGGAAATCGCGCCGGCAACTCAAGCCGAAATCCGGACCGGCTCGCAGTCGCTCCACACTGTGCAAGAAGCCGCTGACTGGCTCCACGGGGCTGAGGTGCGCCGAGACCCTAACCTCCTCGCATCCATCGACGTCGGAGACATTCCGGCCGGCGAATCACGCACTGTGACGGCACCGATCACCATTAGCGAAGGGGATGTCCCAAACGGATGGCAGGTCCTCGGACTGCATGCAGACATCGTGGGCGCCGAATGGGTGACATCGGCTCGCACAGCGATCGTGTGGAACGACGGACCTATGCCGACACCCGTGGGCTTTCTTCCGGTTGTTCCCCTCGTGGCACCAGCGAATGCCGACGCGTTCCTCGATTCCGTTACCCTCGAACGGCTGACGCGCGGCGGAGCGCTCCTCCAAAAACAACTCGACGCAGCCGAGGCGGCGGGGCTCGTCGCTATCGACCCTCGACTTGTTGCCTCGATTGAGCGTCTGGGAGACAAGGCCCCCGGCGTGGCACGATCGTGGCTGGCCCGCGTGAGCGCGCTCACGACGCCGACCTTCACTTTGCAATATGGGGATGCCGATCCCGCCCTCGAAGGACAGGTGGGCTTCACCCAACTCATTCCCGTGACTTTTGACTCCGCCGCCGAGCCTGACTCGTTGCCCGACGGTCAGTGGAGTCCGACACTGACGAACGTCGTCTGGGCCGAGCCAAAAACGTTGACAAACACAAGTCTCACCACGATTCTCAATGGTGGCCCTCCGGTCACCTCGACAGCGTCGGGCGCTGCCCCCCCTGTGCTACTCGTCGGCTCATACAATGCGGGCGGAACGTCGCTCTCTCGCGCGTCGATTAGTCGAGACCCCAGCGACGAGGTACCCGAATCATCCGTCGAGGCGGTCATCCTGAATGATGATTTCACGGCCGCACTTCGGGCTGCCGAATCTGCTCCCTCCAATGAAGAGTGGGCCCAATCCGTTATCGAGGCCGGCACATACCTTGCCGTGGCGGCGAGCAACGGCGACGGCGAGCTGGCCGGAGGGTTTTCACGAGCCCTCGACGCCACACTCCCCTCGCTACGCACAAGTGAAACAATCGCGTATTTGCGAGCTCTGCCGTGGTCTACTGACCAGACCTTTGATGCCGTGCTGAATCATTCCGGGCCGTCTCTCCGACTAACCGAGACTCCCGAATCGAGTACGCGACTGGATGGAGGTCTACGTGTCTTCTCCACTTACCGTCAGCTCCAAGGCTTTTCATCGGCATCGAGCGAGCCGGGCCTGGTCACCGGTTTCGCGGGGCGCACCCATGCGCCGTTATTGAGCGTCGCGTGGAGTGCGCCAGGGTCGGACTGGGCAGGCGCCCTCGCCGGACTCTCGACGACAACGCGTTCCTACATCGACGAAGTTCGGTTTGGTCTCACGAGTGACATCAACATGGTCGGGGGCCAGGCCTCCATTCCCATCACCATCATTAACGGCCATTCGTTTGACGTGACGGTTTCAGTCCATGCGGTTCCGTCTAACCCGCGCCTCACCGTGGGCAGCGATCAACTGATAACCATTCCCGCGGATTCGCAAGGAACGGTGAAAATACCTGTGTCGGCTCGCGTGGGCAACGGCGATGTGAACCTGACACTCTCGCTCGCCTCGCCGAGCGGCGGGGCCATCGGCGAGCCGGTCGTTGTGTCGGTGCGGGTTCGAGCGGACTGGGAAGGCTTTGGCTTGGTCATCATCGGGGTGCTATTTGTTGCCCTCGTGATTATCGGAACGATTCGAACAATCCGTCGTCGCAAGCCCGAAGCGGACGCCACATGACCGAACGGAGTTTGCGCTCCTCCAGCCTCATTTTGGGCAGCGGAACGCTCGTGTCTCGTGCCCTCGGCTTTGCGCGCGCAATTTTGCTCGCCCAGGCCCTCGGCGTAACCGCCAGCGCAGGGGCAGACGCTTTCGCCGTCGCGAACCAACTCCCGAACAACATTTATGCCATCGTGGCCGGCGGCGTCTTTTCCGCGACGCTGGTCCCCGCCATCGTCAAGTCCGCTGTTCACGACGACGGCGGGCGGGCGTACGTGAATAAATTGTTGACGGCTGCCTTGACGCTGATGGTGGCGACGACCGCCGTAGCCACGGTGCTGGCTCCCGTTTTGGTGAGCCTGTATGCATCGGGATGGTCGGCAAACCAGTTGGCCCTGGCAACGGCGTTCGCCTACATCTGTTTGCCGCAGATCTTCTTCTACGGTCTTTATGCGTTACTCGGCGAGATTCTCAATGGCCGCAAGATATTCGGACCATTTACGTGGGCACCTGTCGCCAACAACATCATCGCCATCGCGGGCCTCGTCAGCTTCGTTTTGTTATTTGGATTTGATTCCCTGGGGGCACGATCCGTCGTCGACTGGTCACCTGAAATGATTTGGCTGCTCGCGGGAACCGCCACGTTGGGTGTGGCGACACAGTCCGTCTTGCTGTTCTTCTTTTGGCGACGAATCGGGCTCTCGTTCCGCTTGGACTTCCGCTGGCGGGGCGTTGGGATGCGAGACACCGGGCGCATGGCGTCATGGACCTTTGGCATGCTCTTGCTCACTCAGGTTGCGGGCCTGATCGAAACCAACGTGTCGGCGCTCGCTTCAGGCTATGGCGCGTCGGTCTTCACGCTCCAAACGGCGTGGCTGACATTCATGTTGCCCCACTCGATCATCACGGTCTCACTCGCGACCGCATATTTCACTCGGATGAGCGCTCATGCCTCGGCTAACAACCTCTCCGCACTGGCCGACGACACTCAAGAATCGGTCCGACGCATCACGCTCTTCATGTTCTGGGCAATGGGCGCGCTCATCAGTGCCGCGTTTCCCTTCTCAACACTGTTTGCATCCGGCAACCTCGCCGTTTCGCAACTCGCCTGGGTGATTATCGCCACGACCGTCGGCTTGCCCGCGTTTAGCGTGCTGTTTTTGCTGCAGCGGGTTTTTTATGCGCTGGGCGATGGTCGCACACCCTTCATCGTGACGCTCTGCCAAACGATCGTGTTCTCGGGCCTCGTGATCGCCTGCGCACTTCTCCCCAAGGAAATCCTGGCCGTGGGCGTGGCGACGACACTGAGTGTGGTGGGAATTGGGCAAACGGGTTTGGCGTTTTATTTCGTCCGCAAGCGGCTCGCTGACTTCGTTTTTCGCCCCATCCTGATCACGACTCTTCGAGCATTTTTCGCAGGCAGCGTGTCGATGCTCGCAGGATTGTGCGTGGCGGCACTACTTGGCTCCTTCAGCGGTGGCTTCGCCGTGGCGAACGCGGGCACCGGATTACTCAGCACTGCTGTGATTGGGGTGGTTGTCACAGGAGTCTTCGTTGCGGTTCTGCGACTCGTTCGTACGCCCGAACTCCGCGACCTTCTCCCTCGTCGACGACCGACGGGGGAATAGTCGGCAACTAGACTGACGTTGCTATGGATGCTCGCTCATAGCGGCGAGTTCACTGCAACGTCGGGAGTGTGTCGTGCGTCAACTCATCATTGTCGGGTCGGGTCCGGCCGGTTACACGGCAGCCATTTACGCCGCGCGGGCCAATTTTTCCCCGCTCCTCATTGCGAGCTCGGTGGAGGCTGGCGGTGAGCTCATGAATACCACGGAGGTGGAGAACTTCCCCGGCTTCCCTGAGGGAATCATGGGTCCCGACCTGATGGATGCCATGCGAGCCCAGGCCGAACGATTCGGAACCGAAGTTTTGCTCGACGACGTCACGAGCGTCGACTTCACCGGGGACATCAAGAAACTCTCCACCGGATCCAACGGAGACTTCGAGGCGCTCGCCGTGATCTTCGCCACGGGCTCGGCCTATCGCAAGTTAGGGCTTCCCGAAGAGGAGCGCCTGTCCGGTCACGGCGTTTCGTGGTGCGCCACGTGCGATGGCTTCTTCTTCCGGCAGAAGACCATTGCCGTTGTGGGCGGTGGAGACTCGGCCATGGAAGAGGCCACTTTTCTTACGAAGTTTGCCGACAAGGTGTACGTCATCCACCGCAAAGACACTCTGCGCGCCTCAAAAATCATGCAAGAACGGGCCCGGTCCAATTCGAAAATCGAATTCGTCTGGAACAGCGCAGTCACGGCGATTTTGGGCACGGATGCGGTCACCGGCGTAACCCTGACCGACACCGTGACAGGCACCACTCGAGAACTTCCGCTTGACGGACTCTTCATCGCGATCGGCAATGACCCGCGAACTCACCTCATTCATGGACAGATCGCACTCACGCCAGAGGGCACAATCGCCGTCGATGGCCGCTCGAGTAGAACAAACCTGCCCGGTGTCTTTGCCGCGGGTGACGTCAT
>RFQD01000231.1 GCA_009925875.1 Microbacteriaceae bacterium
CTCCGGGCCGGCCCGGAGTTACCCGGTCACCTAATCGCACCAACGCATCCGCGACGGGACCGAGCAAGAATCGAAGCGAGTGGATGATCGGAGCGCTGATTCCCAGAACGGCTTGAGGATGCGCGCGTCCCACGCTGCGCGGGCTCGAGCCCGCGAGGACGAACGACGCGCCCGTCATGATGAGCACCGCAAGAAGCAGAGCCGCCCACAGCGGCAGACCCGATGCCGCGAGCGTGATCGTGATGAGCACCGCAGCCGTCGTCTCGGCGAACGTGCGGACAAAGTTCGTGACGTTCCGGTGTGCACCGAGATCATCGGCAATGGACCGCAGCGAAATCTTGGCGCGACGAGTCTTTGCCATGTCACGAATATCGTCGCGCGACAGCACGTTGAGGGCTGATTCCGTTGCCGCCATCAAACCACCAAAGGCAATCAAGGCGATTGCACAGATAACGGTGAGCGTGACGGTCATCGTTTTCCGCGTTGACGCTCTGCGACCGCAAAGCCGACCAACAGATCGCGTTGCAGCGCAAACATTTCTTTCTCTTCGTCGGGCTCCGCATGATCAAACCCGAGCAAGTGCAAAATGCCGTGCGTGGTCAGGAGCAGAAGCTCATCGTCCACGGAGTGCCCGGCGGTTTGCGCCTGTGATTCCGCAACATCGGGACACAACACGATGTCGCCGAGCATGCCGGCCGGGGTGACACGGTCGTCGTTCCCCGGCCGCAGTTCGTCCATGGGAAAGCTCAGGACGTCCGTCGGACCGGGTTCATCCATGAACTCCAAGTGGTAGTGCTCCATCGCGGCGACGTCGACGAGTGAAATGCACAAATCAGCATCGGGATGAACGCGCAAGTTATCCAAACAGTAGGTCGCTAATCGTTGAAGCGCCGATTCGTCTGTTTGGTATCCGCATTCGTTGAGGACTTCGATGCTCATCGGTCAGCACCCCGCGGAGTAGACCGTTTCGACGGGGTGGCGCGGGAGACTTTTGCCGCCTGAGTTTTCTCGTCGTAGACGGTGTAGGCGTCAATGATGCGGCCGACGAGCGAGTGACGCACGACGTCTTCAGAGGTCAATCGGGCAAAGTAAATGTCGTCAATGTCGTCGAGCACTTTTGTCACGAGGCGCAATCCGCTCGACGCGTCGGGCAGGTCAACTTGAGTGATGTCTCCGGTGATGACCATTTTTGAATTGAAGCCCAGTCGAGTCAGGAACATCTTCATTTGCTCCGGCGTGGTGTTCTGCGCCTCATCGAGCACGATGAATGAATCATTCAAGGTGCGACCACGCATGTACGCGAGCGGAGCGACTTCGATGGTTCCCACCGCCATGAGCTTGGGCACCAGCTCGGGGTCGAGCATGTCGTTCAGAGCATCGAAGAGTGGCCGCAAGTAGGGGTCAATTTTGTCTGTGAGAGTACCCGGCAAAAACCCCAACCGTTCACCGGCTTCCACGGCCGGACGGGTGAGAATGATGCGGCTGACTTCTTTGCGCTGAAGTGCCTGAACTGCTTTGGCCATTGCGAGGTACGTCTTACCCGTACCGGCCGGACCAATCCCAAAAACGATCGTGTTGTCCGCTATTGCCTGAACGTAGTTGCGCTGACCGACCGTTTTCGGACGTACCAACTTGCCTCGTGACGAGAGAATTGCCTCACCCATCGTGTCGCCAGGAGCTCCCGCCCCGCCGGCTTCGATGTGTCTCGCTACTGACGCGACGTCCTCGGTGTCGAGGGAGACTCCACCACGCACCAGCTCAATGAGTTCACTCAACAGTCGTCTGGCTTCGACGACTTGAATCTGAGCCTCCGGCGTTTCGGGGGCAATAAGTCGAATTTGGTTACCGCGGACCACAACGTCGACCAGCGGAAATTCACGCTCTAATCGGGTAAGCAGTCGATCTTGTGGTCCCAAGAGTCGAACCATTTCGATGCCGTCGATTTCGATGGGCGCGAAGTCACCGGAGAGATCAGACAAGCGCACTCTCCTGCAAGTCGCCCGCGAGTACGTGTGCGTGCACGTGAAAAACTGTCTGGCCGGCTCCCGCGCCCGAATTGAACACCAACCGAAACTCACCGTCGGCGTGATCCTGAGCGAGTGAACGAGCGACCCGTACCATCTGCGACAAAAGCTCGGGATCCGCTTCTGCGAGTTCGCCCACGTCGCGATACTGCTGCGTTTTGGGGATGACAAGCAGGTGGACCGGTGCCTGAGGGTTGATGTCAGTGATCGCGATCAATCGATCATCCTCGAACACAATTTGCGCAGGAATTTCACGATTGATTATGCGCGTAAAGATCGACGGTTCGTCTGATGACATGGTTCTATCGTAGGCGGTGTGACGTGGCGAAACCCGAGGCTTACCAGCGCCCGAGCGAACCGTTTATCGCGGAGAGAAAAGCCGGGCCGGCGGTGGATGACCGCAAAATATGTGTGCCGAGACTCACGCACACCGCGCCAGCAGTCGTGAAGAGTTCACGTTCTGCGGGCGTA
>RFQD01000232.1 GCA_009925875.1 Microbacteriaceae bacterium
CGCGGAAATTGAGGGTTTACCCGCCAAATCAATCTATCGAGGGGTACCCCCCACTCTGTCCCTCGGAGACAATTCGGGGCCCATAGGTTAGGCGCATCACCATTCGTTCGACGACGTCCGACGCGTCGCGAAACAGAGATAGAGAAAACGAAAATGAAGAAGAAGCTTGCTTTCGCCCTCGCAACCGTGACCGCTGCCGGCATCGCCACGGCGACAATCGCGGCGACTCCCGCTTTCGCCGTGCCGTTCGCGCCTCACCCGTTCACTTCAGTCGGAGTTTCGTGGGTCAACGTGCCCGTCGCCGACCGCATCTATTTGCAGCCTGACTCCGGATCACCCTATTACGATGACACGATTTTCAAGGAAATTCCCGCTGGAATTACCTGCGGTGCTGGCGAAATCGTGGGACCGGCCCTCGTGGCAAACGGGGTGTCCTGCGTGGATGGAAGTTCCGCCCCGTTCACGCCGACAAAAATCGATTTCGGCTTTGGGATTAATTTTTACGGTCAGACCGTCACAGGCGGCTGGGCCAACTCCAACGCAAGCTTTACCTTTGATCGACCCACAACAAACTACGACGATAGCATCCCGTACATGACGGGCAACCGCACAACGTCTGGTCTGTATCTCGGAGCCATCGATTTGGACTATCTCGCCTCCGACTCGAACCTGTGGATCGCACGTACCACCGTAGAAGGTCATTCCGCATTCGTCGTCACGTGGGAGAATTTCCCCGGCCACGCTCAACCCGCATCGGATGGACTGCAGAGCGTTCAGGCCGTCATCATCGATCTCGGTGGTGGCGACTTCAACGCGTACCTGAACACAGACGAATTCTCCATTGTTGACACGGTCGGCGACTACGGTTACAACCACGCAAACTACTTGTCTGCTCTGGCCGACGCCTCCGGCACGAACGTCATCACGGTGCATACGGTTGAAGGCTTTCCGCTGAGCCCAGTGTGCCAAAGTATGCGGTCGTCGGTCTTCTCAAAACTTGGCACGTCAGATTTGACTGCACTTGATGGAACCTCGCTCTACGCCAAGCTTGCTGACGCATCCGCCAAGACCTTGAGTCTCTACAGCGATAGTGGCTGCACAACGCCGATTAACGTCACGGCGAAGGACGTGGGTGACTATGCGTTGTTGAGCATGTCGGGCGATGACGCGACGCCGTTTGGTTGGGGATATTACGACAACACGACCGGTTACATGGGCGTCGTTGAACTCTTCCCCAATCAGGATTTCCGTTCGCTCGTGAATGGCGGCGCGAACCCCCTGATCAACTTCAGCTATAACACAACTGTGCGCGGTCGCGTCTTGATCGGAATGCGGGGCGGACACGTGGCGACGGCCGAACAATTGGGCGTAACCTCGTCAACCGCGCTTCCCGAAACGGGTTTGGATTCCAGCCAAACAATCACGATGGCCAGCGTCAGTGTTCTAGTGATGATACTCGGGGGCTCGATTCTCGCCATTCGGTTACGTCGACGCTCGAGTGGGCTCCGTCGCGGTATGTAGCGTTTCGACAACGGTCGGGTGGTGCAAAGATTTGCGCCACCCGACCGTTTTGCATGAGCTCACTCCATCATCGGGACGAGCATGCGGTCATGCGAGTGTCCGGCACTTCTGCGAACCACATTCTGTCGAGTGCTCCCGACGTAGTCCCGGTTCCTGCCACGATGTTCGTGACAGGAACGCGTGAAGACCTACTTGGTCAGCAGACCCTTTGAGACGAGCCAGTCGTGGGCGATGACCGAAGCCGAGAGCTTCTCATCGACACTCCGCACGTTGAGGGCAACGAGGTCTTCGGCGGTCATGGCGCTCGAAACAGCGTTGACGAGCGAACGAGCCTTGTCGTTCACATTGTCCGACGCGATGGGCACCACGTTGGAGGCGAGGAACAAGCCCTGGGGGTCAGCGAGCGTGACGAGCTTGAGCTGCTGGATTCGCGGGTCAGCGCTGTACACGTTCGCCATATCCACCATGCCCGCGACGAGCGAGTCGACCGTGGTGTCACCCGTTGCCTCAAAGCTCACGGTAACGCCATATTTCTCCAATAGGCCTTTCGGGCCATACGGACGTTCGGCAAGTTCCGGAGCACCACCGAGCTTGAGGTTTGTGAGTTTCGCAAGGTCAGCAATCGACGTGAGACCGTTTGCCTTGGCGAAATCTTGTGTGACGTTGTAGGAATCCTGATCCGTGGCCGGGGACATGTCGAGCGCCGTCAATCCCTTTGGCAACGCCGTCTTCAGGGCGGCATACACGTCGTCGGTCGCGGTGGCAGTGGCCGCCGGGTCGAAGAACTGAAGCAAATTGCCTGTGTACTCCGGGAAGAGATCGATCTCACCGGCAAGCAGCGCGGGAACATACACGTCGCGCTGTCCGAGTGAGAACTGGCGGTCAACCGTGAAGCCGCCGTCTTCGAGAACCTGCGCGTAGGCCT
>RFQD01000233.1 GCA_009925875.1 Microbacteriaceae bacterium
ACAGCTGGTATCACCTAATAATATGGTTTTAACGATAGTTGGTGATTTTGATGTTGATCATCGAGCCCGCGCGGGCCTCACGCGCGTGAAAGACTTCTTTCGCTGAGGTCACGGACTCGTCGAGCAATACCGGCACCGGTGTTGAGCGTGACAGTTCGGCGAGACCACGAAAGTCAGCACGGGGTAACGGCTGTTCGAAACAAACCGCGCGGATTTCCAGTTTCTCCAGGTTTTGCAGCAGTTGGCGCGCCCGTTTCACGTCGAATCCCTGATTGCCATCCAGGATGATCCTCGCGTCTTGCCCGCGTGCGGAGAGCCACGCGCTGACCGCGCGGACCGAATCGGTGTCGCGATCCACCTGCCCCGATACTTTGACTTTGAATGTGTCGAAATTGTGGCTGGAAAATTTCTCGAGAAATGTTGTTACCCGTGCCGCGTCCATCACGGGGACCGTGATATCTGTCCTGATGACGCGTGATCCGCCAGGCGCCGCGACAGGTGATCCGAAAAAACGCCATAGCGGTATCCGGGCACGCTGCGCCAGCAAGTCCAAGACGGCGCACTCGACCGCGCAAAGGGCGCTCCTTGACAGGGAGTCGTCAGTGGATCTGTCGCGGAGTACCCGGACGGCCGATTCCGGGGTCATGAACTTGATGTCATCGCACAGGGCCTCAATCATGGTTGCCGTCTGTTTGATTTCCTCGCCGGTAACGGCAGAAAAGGGCGCGGCCTCGCCGAGCCCGGTCAGTGCATCGTGTCCCGATTCCACGCTCAGGGCGACGATCGCGCATTGCGCTGATTGCATCGTGCCGCCCGCGATCGCGAATGGAGTATGGACTGGAAGATTGTGGACCGTGACGATGGCTTTCACGGCAGGGACCTCGCGCGCTACTCGTTTTCTCCCAAGGATAGCGTAAACGAGGGAGCGGAGACAGTGGTCTCGGGTACGTCGTCAGAGGCAGGCGTGATGGTTTTGCCCCAGCTGGAACGGATTGTGATGACGGTTTCCTTGCCCTCGATGATCTCAAACGGGTCGCTCATGACGAGGTCGCCGGAGTCGAGTGTGAGGTCGTGGGAGGAACCGCCCTGGTCGATCACAACCACAACCGGATCGAATTTGACGGTCGCGGAACTGAAACCCTTGCCAACATGATCGCTGAGGTCTGTTGTCGACCAGACTTCCTGGGGGCGCGAAATCACGCGCATTTCCATCGGATCGCCGGTGTAAAGGTCGATGCTGGCTGAACCGTCGTCGGGCTTGAGCGACACGTTGTCGAAGAGAAAAACCTGGGCCTGTGGTGATTCCGTGCCAGTCGCGTTTTGTCAGGGATCCCACGATCCGGATACGAAGTTTCGTGTCTGTCGACAGTGTGGATCCACATCCGGCGGCGCAAAATGCCAGCAAAACAGCCGCGAGTGGCAAAAACACCATCCTGATCGGCGGCTTGAATGACTGTGTCGAAATCATTGGCATCGTTAGTCCATGAAATCGTTGAGCTTTTTTACCGGGAAATCCGCATAAGGCGTTGAATCCCTTAAGGGGGCTATCGGCGTGTCGCGGCAGATCTTTATCTGTAAATAAATCAGGGGATTGGCCGATCCCATTAAGGTATGAGCTTCGCGAACAACAAACCCCGCCGCAACAGACCAGGATTCGTCGCCTTGGTGGCGCCGACCCTGATGGTGGTTCTCGTCTCGTGCGGGGGATCGGGGACCGGCGCTGACAGCGCGCCAAGTGGGGGCAGCTACGGGCATCCCGGAGCGAGCAGTGGCGGCGGCAGTGCCGGTGGTGGCGTCAGCAGCGTCGTCTCCGGGCGACTCACCCGAATCCTCGATGGCAAGGCCGGCGAGGACCTGACGATCGAGCTCGGGACCACGTCGATCACAATCCGCGCGGGGACATTCCAGCGTGACTATCAGGCTGTGGTGACGGATCTCGCGGGAGAGTTCACCGAGAGCTCCTCAATCAAGTTCCTGAATTTGCCGGTGCGGTTGCGCATTACGGACGAGGACAGTGTCCTTGAGCGTGCCGACGCCGCTCGCGATATTGAATTCACCGTGACGTCAGTCAAATCAGCGGAACTTTACAAGTCGACGGTACTGCTCGCCGATTATGCCGAGGCGCGTGCCACAAAAGTCAAGGAACCCACGCGGCGGTTTGCGCGGGTGAGCGCGCTCGGTTCGGACGCCGGGACAAACGCCGAAGGCAAACTGGTGGCCAAAGTTTCTGCGCGCTCTCCGGATATCGGACTCGTCCTGGCCCAATCCACGAGCGGTAATCCGCCTGGCTTTGACACGGACGCTCCGTCTCCGCGGGATCCTGAGTCATTCGTGGCTGTCGCGAATGAAGCCCCAGACAAGGTGGATCTCACTTGGCGCGCCGAGCGAATTGGCGGTCAGGGTTTTTCTGTCGCATTTGCTCTCGCGCCCGTGGCTCCACT
>RFQD01000234.1 GCA_009925875.1 Microbacteriaceae bacterium
GAAGCCACGCGAAGTGGGTTTGGCGCTCACGCCGATTCTCGTGCTCACCGTCGACCAATTTCTGCAGGTCATCATGCTTGCGCAAAACAAATTCATGGACTTCCTCAACGCTTCGAGTGAACAGCGCGCGACCATTCTCAGCGCGATCTTCCGCACATCTCGCTTCGCCGACGTGCAAGAGGAATTCAAAGGGCGGGCGGATGCGCTCGACGCACAACTCGCTGACGCGAAACGTGACCGAGAGGCATTCGCTGACAAGGCCCGCGAGACCGTGCGCGATGTCATGCGTGACGATGAGGGTGCTCCCGATACCGCGCTGGTCGACTCGGGAATAGTGCTCGACGAACCCAGCCCAGACGCGGCATGGTTTGCTGCCCTCATTGAACTGATCGCAGTTGCTCAATCGAGTGCCCAGGACGCTCTCACTCAGGCGACGACCCGTCGTGCCGGCACGAGGGAGGCGCGCGACGCACTTTTCAAAGCCCAAGAGCGTTTCACCAATTTCGCGGGCGCGCGCCGCACTCTGGAGCAGGCGCCCGAGAAGCAACCGCTGATCGATGAACAGCGTGCACGTGTGGCGGTGGCTGAGCGAGCGCAACACGTGCGTCCCCATATCGCACAGGCCGAGAGCCGTTTCGAGGCTCTCAGTGCGGTGGGCGAGCAACTCGTCGCGGCACACGAGCGCGCGGTCTCCTGCGGGGCGTCGAACGACGTCAGGGATGTTTCGAGTGTGACAGCGGATGCCGTCACCACGCGATCGGATGACATCAAAGCGATCTTGCAGAAACTCGACGCCGCGCGGGACAAAGACGAGCAGGTGATCGCAAAGAAACGAGAACTCACCGACAAGGAGACGGAGTGCTTGGCGTCGCGCGAGAAGAACGACACACTCGCCGTTCGTGAGGGCGAACTCCCCGAACTGATTCAGACCGCGAACGAGGAGGTCATTCGGCTCTCTGCGCTCGCCGAGACCGTCGCCGAGCGAGAGAAGACGGTTGCCGATGCTGTGAAACTTCGGGACGCGGTGGATGCTCTCTCCACGGCCGTCGCAGCGCTCGCGGCCGCGGAGAAAATAACCTTGAAAGCCGGCACCGACGCGACGAATGCCGCCGGAGCTGTTGACCAATTGATGAATCAGCGAGTGAATGGCATGGCGTTCGTCATTGCCGCCGATCTTGCCGACGGTGAGCCGTGCGCCGTGTGTGGATCGACGAGTCACCCTGCCCCGGCCACAACCGAACTCCACATTCCCGACGACGACGAAATCGCCCGAGCGCAGCAGAAGCGCGATGAGCTTGAGGCCGCTCGCAAAGCCGCCGAAGATCGCGAGGGGAAACTGCGCACAGAGAAGGCGACTGCCGAGGCGGTCGCGGGCGCCGTCTCTGCCGACGAGGCTCGGGCGAAGCTCTCCCAGGCGGAAGCCGCCTTGACGGAGGCGACCAAAGCTGTTGGCGACCTTGCCGCCTCAAAAGCAGCACGCGATCTTCTCGAGGCCGAAAAGACAGACATTGCTCGTCAACGTAAAGAGCTCGCAGCCGACATCGCCCGACTCGATGCCGAGATTAAGACAATCTCGGCCGCCGTCACCGACATGGAGAAGGAGCTCGTTGCGTTGCGTGGCGATTTCGCGACTCTCGCCGAACGCGAAGTTTTTGAAAAATCCCGAGTGGATGCGCTCGCGACGCTACTCGAGGCCATCAACGCGCTCGCCAGCGCCACGACCGAAAACAACAACGCGCAGAAAGCCTTGCTCGACAGTGTCACGAAAAACGGTTTTGATTCCGTCGACACAGCGCGGTATGCCCTGCTCGACCCCGACGACATCGCACGTCTCGCAAACGAGGTCACGACATTCGATGCCGAGCTGAAGGCGGCGCGCGAGCTGCTCGAGGGGGCCGGAGCCGACGCGAATACTCTCGTCGACGTCTCCGCCGATCTCGCGGTCGCGGATGAGAAGCTGCGCACAGACGACGACCTCGTCTCACGTGCGCAGACGCGACTTCAGGCGCTTGGCGATGCCACCATTCGCCTGTCGGACATCGCACGCGACGTGGACGCCCACGACAAGGGCAACGAAGTTCTCTTCGCGCGGCAACGCATGATGCGTGGCCTAGCCGACGCGATGGCGGGCAAGGAACCAAACACCCACCGGATGCGACTCGAGACGTTCGTTCTGGCCGCGCGTCTCGAAGACATCACCCGCAAGGCGAACCTGCGCCTCGCCAAAATGTCGGGCGGCCAGTATGAGCTCAAGCACGATGATTCGTTGCAGGGCAACCGACTCGTCGGTCTCGGGATCAAGGTGCTTGACAACTGGACCGGCCAACTGCGCGAGTCACGTTCGTTGTCGGGCGGGGAGTCGTTCCTTGCATCCATGGCACTCGCGTTCGGTCTCGCCGAGGTCGTGAGTGAGAGTGCGGGCGGCATTCA
>RFQD01000235.1 GCA_009925875.1 Microbacteriaceae bacterium
CCATCACGTCCACAAGCTTTATCCGACGCGGCGAATCCTGATTGTGTCTCCGCTCATGGTCATTGAACAGACCATTGAGGAGGCCAAATCGTTTTATGGCGACGACATGATGATCCAGCAGGTTCACGCGAACGGTCTGGCCGACTGGCTCCAGCACGGGCACGGCATCGGAATCACCAACTACGAAGCCATCACGGACGATCTCCCCGACACCGATTTGGCATGCATCATCTTGGACGAATCCTCGATGCTGAAGCACCATTACGGCGCATGGGGAACGCGGTTGATCCGCATGGGTCGCGGCGTGGAGTACAAGTTCTGCCTGACCGGAACGCCAGCACCGAATGACCGCATCGAGTACGCGAATCACGCGGTCTTTATGGATGCGTTTCCGACCGTCAATAGCTTCCTTGCTCGGTTTTTTGTGAATCGCGGGCAGACTTCTGAACGGTGGGAGCTGAAAAAGCACTCCCTTGCCGCGTTCTACACCGCTCTGTCTCACTGGTGCATCTTCCTCACCAACCCGGCAACATACGGATGGAAAGACAACTGCGGCACTCTGCCCCCGATCAATGTTCACGTCCACGATGTGCGGCTGACGCGGGCGCAGCGAGATGCATTCCAGACTTCTGAGGGAGCGTTGTTCATGGACAACGCGGGCGGCATCGGATCACGCGGTCGCATTGCTCGGATCGGAAAGGGTTTCCACAACGGCGAAAAGATCGACAGCTTGAAAACGAAGTACATTGTTGACCTGATCGAATCGTGGCCGGACGAATCGACAATCATCTGGTGTAAGTACAACGCCGAACAAGAGGAAATGGCGAAGGCGTTTCCCGACTTCGGGAACATTGACGGATCAACGCCGTCTGATGTTCGCCGCCGCATTATCCACGATTTCAAGTCTGGGATCATCAGGGGCATCATCACCAAGCCGAAGATTCTCGGGTTCGGACTCAACCTTCAGCGGGCAACGCGGCAGGTTTTTAGCGGGCTTCAGGACTCGTATGAAGAGTTCTATCAGGCGGTCAAGAGATCGAACCGTGTCGGATCGACCAAGCCGCTCAACGTGCATATTCCGGTCACAGAACTCGAAGCCCCGATGGTCCAGACCGTTCTGAGCAAGGCATCGCGGGTACAGAAAGACACCGAAGAGCAGGAGAAGATTTTCCATGGGCATTCATTTTTCAGGTGAGTACGCGGTTCATCACGGCGACTGCATCACACACATGGCGACGTTGCCGGATGCGTGCATGGATTTCTCCGTGTTTTCGCCCCCGTTCCCCGCCCTGTATTCGTACACGTCGTCCCCCGCCGACATCGGCAACAGCGAGAACCTGAAGCACGAGGCCAAACTCCATCTGTCGTTCTTTTACAAGCAGATTGCCAGGCTCATCAAGCCGGGACGGGCGATGGTGGTTCACGTCATGCAGATTCCCCGCATGAAGCGGTCGGGCGAGGCTGGGCTGTTTGATTTCCGGGGGCTCAACATCAAGCTCGGCGAGCGGGCGGGGCTGGTGTACGAATACGACTGGTTGGTCCGCAAGAACCCGCAGGCCCAGGCCATCCGTACAAAGAGTCGGGAGCTTCAGTTTTCGGGATTGGAATCCGACCGGTCCAAGCAGCGGGGCACGCTGGGCGATTATTTGATCAAGTTCCGGGCACCGGGCGACAACGCGACCCCGATCAACTCGCCGGACCAAGTGAGCCGGAACGCATGGATTGACTGGGCCGAATGCTGCTGGATGGACATCCGCGAAACGGACACGCTGAACGTTTCGGAGGGTCGCGGGGTTGACGACGTGAAGCACATTTGCCCACTTCAGTTGTCGGTCATTGATCGTTTGGTGCGGCTGTACTCGAATCCGGGCGAGCTGGTGTTCTCGCCGTTCACCGGCATCGGGAGCGAAGGGTATGTTTCGGTGAAGCTCGGCAGACGTTTTTATGGGTGCGAATTGAAGGATGAGTACTACGCGGCGGCGATCAAGAATTTGGAACGTGCTCAGGGTGAGCGTTCTGCCGCGTCGGATGCGCTTCTGTTTGCGGGCGGTGCGGCATGACTAACGGCAACATCTACGGATTGTGGTACACGGCGCGGAATCGGTGGTTGATGGCTGGCGACGACGACCACGCGATTGCGGCATATCTGACGAAGGAAGACGCCGAGGCGGGCTTGGCGTTCTGGAGCGAGATGTTCGAGGGCTGGCTCGAAATCCGCGTTCTCGGCACCCACAACACCCCGCAGGGGGAGGAGCAAAGCAATGGATAAGAATCTGGAATCGAAACTGTCCGCAGTGTTGGACCTCATCATCGACGGCGCGAAGGACGCGGCACACTGGACGCTGGAGCAAGCGCCGGACGTGGCACGCGAGATGGTCACGGCGGGACGGGCAAAGTCGGTGTTTGCGATTGTGGCGAT
>RFQD01000236.1 GCA_009925875.1 Microbacteriaceae bacterium
ATTCGGCGGTCACCGATTTCGTTTGTCGTGTAATCCACGACTCCGACGAATTGACCTGCTCGCGCAAGCTCTTCCATGCTCGGTCCGCCTACGCCACTCGAATGGAAGACGACGGTTTCAACGCCGGATTCTTCCAGCACGGCTTTCAGTTGTTCAACGGCTTTAGTCGTGTTGCCCAACATTGTCGCCGCGATGGTCAGCGACTGTGCTGAGCGCAGAGGCAACGCATGACCGTGGTCGAGCATCCCTTTCATCGCCGCCGCGGCATTGTCGAAGACCGTTTTGGCAACATCATTCACGCCAAGAATGTCGACGATGGAGTGAATCACCATCACGTCTTTGGTTCCGACGTAGGGACCAAACTCATGATGCCCCGATGCGGTGGGAGCAATCACGATCTTGGGCACGCCGACGGGGAGTGTCTGGATGGCCGCCGCACCCATGACGGCACCGACACCACCCACGCTGATGCCACCAATAATCTCTCCGGCCGCATATTGCTCGCGAACGAACAATGTGACAAACTCGCGCATGAGAGTGACGGCCTTGCCACGGGATCCCACAGTTTGAAGACTCTCGAGGGTCATACCGCCGCGTTCCGCGAGTTGCGCCCGGGTCACATCGGGCACTATCCCTAAGGGTTCACCCAAGATTCCGGTGTCGACGACCATCGTCGCGACGCCGAGTCGAATCAACTGGTCGCGCAAATAGGCAACCTCGGGCCCTTTTGTGTCAAGGGTCGCGATGATGGCAACTTTTCCTTTAGACATGGACGCACCACTCGCCTGTCTTCATGTTGCTCACCGCGACCCTTGACCCGTCTCTTCAGCTGCGTCCGATTAGAACTTGTTGTCGATGAGTGGCAAGAGGTGCTCAGAGTTGACCTGAACGAGCCAGTTGTAGAACTCTTCGGTGAGAACGCTCGAACCATGGTCGATGATGAACTTGAGCTGCTCGGGGTCGATGTCGAGCCCTTCGAAGTTGGTTTCGAGGGCGTTCGGGTACTTGTTGGCCGGCGTGCGGTCAACGGGAGCCACGAATTCGGCCGTCAGCGCGCCCTGGTAGTTGATCGAGTTGAGTACCTCCACGACCTGTGCCCAGTTGTAGTCACCGTAGCCAGCTGGCATGCGGTTGTTGTCTGCGACGTGGAAGTCAACGAGCTTGTCACCGACAAGGCGAATCGCGTCGAAGAGGTTGCTCTCTTCAATGTTGATGTGGAATGCGTCCAGCGTGACACCGAGGTTCGGGCCGACCGCGTCACACAATGCGAGAGCCTGCTCTGCCCGTGTGATCAAGTAGGACTCGAAGCGGTTCAGCGGCTCAACGCCGACACGGATTCCGAGCTTCTCTGAGTGTTCGTAAATCTCTTTCGTTCCCTCAACGAGCCATTTCCACTCGTTCTCTGGCGTCGAGTCCGGAACAATCTTGCCCACGGTTCCGGGAACCAGCGTGACGATCTGACCGTCGAGTTCGTGCACGAAAGTGATGACGTCCTTGACGTACTGCACGGATGCAGCGCGCTTGGCCTCGTCGGAGCTCTGCATGTTGCGACGATCGATCATGAGCGTGACCGCACCCCAGCAGTTGAGCTTGTAGTGGTCGAGAAGGCCGCGAACGTGCTTCGAGTCGTAAATGGTCGGCTCGCCACTGATTTCGATGGACTTGTATCCATATTTCGCGAGGCGCGCGATCGTTGTTTCGATTGGTTCGCTTCGCATCCAGTTGTGCATTGACAGGTGCATGACACTCTCCTTTGAGTTTTTCTTGCGATGACGTGACTATTCAGTTTTTTGTGACCCGTGAGTCTGGGCGGATTTCGATTACCAGACGCTGTTTCCTGGAGGGCCGAATCCGAGCTTTCCGGGGTTCATGATGCCGTCGGGATCCCAGGCCGATTTGAGCTGACGCATGAGCTCGAAGCCGTGTCCGTATTGGGGCCGCATGAACCTTCCCAGCTTGAGACCGACACCATGGTGGTCATTCAAGACACCGCCGTGTTCGATGGATGCGAGCACTCCAGCGTCCCACAATCGATCGTGCAGAGCCATGGCTTCTGCCGGGTCGGTTGGGCCGTTGTCGACGTAGAAGCGGTCATAAATCATGGTGCCCCACTCGTACCAGTGCGAGAAGTGGGCCGTGTAACGCGCGCCAACATCCTTGAATTCTTCTTCAATGATTTTTTTCTTGGCACGGTAAATAGCGGGGATGTCGGCAAATCGAGCAACAGTGTCGAAGGTGCCATACATGAGTGGTGGCTGCGGCAGCTTGCCCTTTGCATACGGCTCGTACTTGCCTTCCCACCACATAAGTCCGACTTCTTCGCCCAGCGACGTTCCACCGATCCCAGTCGCGATCTCGGTGATTGCCGTGGCCTCGTAATCGACGAGCTGCTCGGCACCGTCGCACATGAGAATCAT
>RFQD01000237.1 GCA_009925875.1 Microbacteriaceae bacterium
TCCACGACGTGCACAATGTTCTCGCTCGACAGTTCTTCCTTCGTGGAAGTAATCGTGAACGTGAGGCGTCCGAGAGCGTTTCGTTTCACTTCAACGTCTGTCGGGTTCAGCACAACGAGGTTCACAACTTCGCCTGAGCTGTTTGAGTAAACGCGCACAAACGCGTTTCCTTCGAGCATGAGCGACACAATGACCGACGAATAGAACGCCGTGTACCCGACAAAATCCACGTCGGGATTCTGAACCCACGCTGGTGCGCCACCGCCCTGGCGGAACGGGTACAGTTCACCGTCACGTCGAATGAAGCAGTCGAGTGGCAGCGTTGAAACTGAATCGGCATAAAGTGATATCGCACTAAACACGGCGTTGATCGTCAAGGCCGAATCCGCGTCCACCGTCACGCCCGCGAGCGTTCCCTTCACCATGTCACCGCCCGAAGCGAACACAGACTGAAACGACGTTGCGCGTCTTTCCAAAAGTTTCTCGAACATTACTTAGCCACCGCCAAACCGATAAGCACCAAACCAACACCGGCGGCGATAATTCCAGCCGGTAGCCAAATCAACGAGACACCGGCAACAATGACTCCGACACCTGCCACTTGCAAAATTGTGGAAACCACGACGCCGCCTAAAAGTAAAATTGTGGAATAATCTCGGGCTCAAGTTTAGCCGACGCCCTATGCCATGCCATCATCAACGCGACGGCGAGGTCGATTTTCAGGCGGTTGTTGCGATAGTCCTTTGTGATGCGCGAACCGCCCTTTGAATCCGCTTTCAGAATGCAATTATCCATGTGTCGAGCCATAGCCGGATCACCGTCATGCACAAACTTCTTCGACATAATCGCCTCGAAAAGTCGAGCCGTCGCCGGCACCTGATAGGCGAGCGTTTGCGGAAACTCCACAACCTGAATGCCCGCCTGTAGCCATTGCATCATCTCATCTTGCCAATAGGTCGGGTCACACACCATTTCTTTGCAACCCGGATTTTCGCGCACAAAATCAAGAACAAAGTTCGCAACGGCCTGTTTATCAATCACCCACGAATCGTCGTTCACGGCAAAATCCTTTTCCCACGATCCGGCGCGGAGAACGCGGAACACGTCGCCATCGAAACGTGGAAGAATCACCGCGACGAGGGCCGTCGAATCGTTCTTCCATGAACCATCGAAACCCAAATAGTATTCGTCGCCCGGCTCGAGACAAACCGTCTCGTCTGCGAGTTCATCCCACGCGCCAGCGGGAAGCCACGCAGATTTGTTATTCGTCCATTGGTTCAATCGCTTCTGGCGGAATTGATACTCAGGTGTACGCAGCACAGCACTAGCAAAATCAGACTCGTCCACCAAATCACCAAAAGCAGGGTTAGCAATCGCCCACGTTTTGGGATCCTTGTAGTCAAGTTCATCCGGGGCCTCCCACCACGCCATGAAGAATGACGGATCAATAACTTCTTTACTCGCGACGCGTTTTCCATATTCGTACAAACTAAACGCCACCGAGTTTTGTCCCGAGACGTCGGTGCGCACTCCGGCAGTCGTGATGCTCACAAGTTGCGCCAAGTTGCCGCGGTTTCCCATAGCCAGCGAGAGCACATCAAACAGCGTTCGATCACGGTGCGCGTGAAGCTCATCAATCACGACGCGCGACGGGTTCAAGCCCTCCTTCGAATACGCCTCAGCAGACACAACGCGCAAAACAGACTTCGACTCGGGAACATAAATTGAATCACGGTACAACGTGACCGACTCCGCAAGTTCCGACGTTTCCACCATGCGCCGGCACTCGCCAAACACAATGCGCGCCTGTTCCTTTTCAGCAGCCGCCACAATAATCTCGGCACCCTGAACACCCTCGAAGATGAGCGAATAAAGCGCGATAGCCGCCGACGATAGGGCAGACTTGCCATTCTTACGAGGCATCCCAATTAGGGCCGTTCGTGCCAGGTATCCGCCGTTCTCATCCCGTGCATACAAATGCCGTAATAGTTCCTTCTGCCATTCACGCAACACCAAAGGCTCACCAGCACGGCCCGCGATTCCGTCCTTACCGATAGAGCCAAACGCCTCAGCGAAACGCACAGCGTGGCGACCATCGGAACGCGCTAAAGATTCCTCATCGACAGGCGTCAAATACAGCGGGGGCCAACTACTCACCGCGCGCCTTCATGTCCATGAGTTCCTGAAGCTTTGACTTTGTGCGAGCCGAGACAAGTCCAAGGCGAGTGCGATCCGCTGGCGTAAAGCCAAGAAGGGAAAGCCCGTTCACAATCGCCTTCTCAGTCTCGAGCAAACTCATGTTCACCACGCGCGACTCAGGCTCTTCCCAAAACCGCCGCGAAAGTTCGTCACGTCGGTCAAGTTGGCGGCACACCTGCGCGACAAGTTGCGTATCCGTGCGAAT
>RFQD01000238.1 GCA_009925875.1 Microbacteriaceae bacterium
CGGCGCCGCCGGACTGCCGAGAGATCCAGCCGCACTCCAGGCACTCTTTGCACAATTGCGTAATGCCCTCTCCCAACCCACCTCACCCGAGGCAACGGCGCAGCTTGCTCTCGACCAGGCGATTAGCGCGGCCGGACAGAACGATCGCTCCATCGACGCCGAGTCGAGCACCGCGTTTGGTCACGCATTTGACGTCGCCGACATTTGGTTGACCGACGCAACCGAGTTCGGCGCACTTCAGGCGCGCCCGGTACTGCTCACGCGCCGCGAATGGGTGCGCCTCACCATGCCCGTCTGGAACGCCCTCAGTACACCCGTCTCGTCGAGGATTAGCGACGCCATGACCTCGCTTCTCGAGTCGCAAACACCGGAGGATCTCGTCGGCGAGCTCGGTGGCGCATCCGGAGTTCTGCGATCTCTCGGTGGAACACTCTTTGCGATGCAACTCGGGCACGTTGTCGGTCAATTGGCGAGTGAAGTCGTGTCGGGAGGCGACATCGGTGTGGCGTTGCTGCCCGACGGCAAAGCCGCACTCTTGCCGCACAACGTCTCGGCGCTGGCCACCGGTCTCGACATCGACGAACAAGAAGTTCGTCTCTACCTCGCGGTGCGCGAGCTTGCCCACGCGCGACTGTTTCATCATGCGAGGTGGTTGCCACTCGACCTGCAATCCGCATTGACCGCCTATGCCCAGGGGATTCGCATCGACGCTTCACCCCTCGAGCACCTGATGGACGATTTCGATCCCAGCAATCCCGAGGAACTGCGTGCCGCCCTCACCGACGGTCGACTCATTCCACCCAAAACCGAAGACCAAGAACGTGCCCTTGCCCGAATCGAAACACAACTGGCCCTCATCGAAGGGTGGGTTGATGTGGTGACGCACGAGGCAACGCGACGACTGCCGAAGGCCGACGCTCTCAGTGAAACGATGCGTCGCCGTCGCGCCGGTGGCGGACCGGCCGAGTCTGCGTTCGCCGCTCTCGTCGGGCTCGAGTTACGGCCACGCCGACTTCGCGAAGCGTCAATGATGTGGCGACGTATCACGGATGCGGTGGGAGTGAATGCCCGCGATGCACTGTGGGCGCATCCCGACCTGATGCCGACCGGAGATGACATCGATGACCCCGCGGCCCTCATCGACCGTGTCGTTGCCACTGCGCGCGGCGACGCACCGATGCAAGACGACATGGATCGAGCTCTCGATGACCTACTCCGAGGCGACGCGCCACCCGAGAACTAGCGGCGGTCGCGGCGAGGGTCGTCGAGCGTGACATCGGCGTGAGACTGTGGATGCGTCGCACCGAGCCATCGAAAATGCGGGCACACTCTGCGCATGCTTCGACTCGACCCTCGTCTGCCACTCGTGTGGCGCACCCCCACGTCGTGCCAATTTGGCAGTGTTGCACCCGTGGCCGTGCTCGACGAGACAACCACGAATATCGAGCGTGCCGTGGCCGTGCTCGCCGAAGGCACCTCTCTCTCAACGCTGCGCGCCCTCGCGCGACAATGGCACATGCCCGAAGCGGAGTTGGATGATTTTCTCACTCTGATGACTCCCGCACTCGAACAGACTGCGCACGAGGCCGCGCCTCTCCATGTGCGCGTTGAGGGCAACGGAGACGGGCTTCGCGAACTCGTCGAAGTCCTTCGAGATGACTGCCGCCTCTCCGGAATGTCTTCGTCATTCGTGCCGCCACCCGAGTTGGACGAACTCACCGACGATCCCGAGCTCGTCATCGTGGTCGCGAATTTTGTGACACCCGTCGAAACGGCTGGTCATTGGCTTCGTCGCGACGTCCCACATCTTCTCATCGTCAATTACGAAGACGGGGTAAGAATCGGCCCCCTTGTCGTGCCGGGAATCAGCCCCTGTGCCTTTTGTGTCGAAGATCACCATCGACAATCTGACACCTGCTGGAGCGCCCTCGCCACCCAACTCATGTATGCCACTCCGCCGCGGCATGCCGCATCCCTGCACTATCGCGTTGCCTGCGAAACGTTGGCCGTGATTCACCGGTGGCATCGAGACGGAAATATCCTCCAGGAGCAGATCCACGTCGCACGTCACCCGCGCGCATCGACCGAGCGCACAAAATCTGCGGGATTTAGCGTCGCATGCCAGTGTCAATCTCTGACAGGAAACGAGATCGGGCTCGGGCCGCGCCGTGGGAGCCAAAAGATGACGCCCACGACATGGTGAGTCGAGTACCCGCGCGCGTTACTGCAACATAAAAGACACGGCGCTCCTCGCTCACCTGTTCGGCACTCGTGGCGAACGACACCGGGAGAAGTCCCTCGGCGAGCCCCACAAGATAGACACTGGGCCACTCGAGCCCTTTGGCCGCATGGATTGACGAAAGCGTGACGGCGTCCATGGTGGGCTCGTGTCGGG
>RFQD01000239.1 GCA_009925875.1 Microbacteriaceae bacterium
AGGTCTCGATTGGGAAAAGTACGTCAAGTTTGACGATCGCTATTTGCGACCAACTGAGGTCGACGCCTTGGTCGGTGATGCGTCACGGGCGAATGCAGCCGATGCTTGCGCACTCAACACGCGCGAGGTGTCCAAGATGCCGCCGAGTCCCGCTGCCGCGCCACTCAAAACAAACGCGAGAATCCGCACCCACGAGACCTGAATGCCCGCAAGCCGCGCCGCTTCGGCGTTGCCACCCGCCGCATACCAATAACGCCCGAGAGTGGTGCGAGCGAGTATGAGGCCGAGCACGACAACGACGATGATTGCGATCCAGATGGCCGACTGCACGCCGAGAATTTTGGTTTTCGCAATGACACCAAAATCGGGGTGGTCGTAGAGCACAATCAGGTTTCCACCGGTTACCAGCGACGCGACTCCGAGAGCAATGAACGACATTGCCAAGGTGGCAATGAGGGCGTTGATTTTGAGGATGGTGCTGACGACACCGTTCACCAGACCGACGAGAGCACCCACCGCAAGACCGGCCAATATGGCGACAACGGGCCCTTGAGTGAGTGCCAGTGTTCCCGCCACAACGGAGGAGAGGGCATACGTCGCCCCCACCGACAAATCGATGCCACCCGTGATGAGCACGATGGTGCCGGCCGCCGCAATGATGAGAATCGAAGACTGCTGGTCAAGAATATTGAGCAGGTTGACGGGCTTAAGAAATGACGGACTCCCGATGGAGACGGCGATGAAAATCACGAGGAACGGAAGAACAATCGCAAGGGATCTCCACCGAACTCGACCGAGGAGTGCCGGCCTGCCGGTCGTTTCGTCGCCCGACGTGGCGAGAAGCTTGTTCATGTGCAGTTTTCCTTACTTTTCTTTGCCTGAAATCAACGTGGGAATGGCTTGGGTGAATGCCGCGCCAATGATGTTCGTCTCCGTCATTTCGTCCCCCGCGAACTCGGCGACGATGGAGCCGGCTCGAACGACCAAGACTCGGTGACAAAGTCCGATCACCTCTTCAACATCGGACGAGATGACGAGCACCCCGGAGCCGGCGTTTGCCTGCTCCACGATGAGGTCGTAAATGGCGCGACGAGAACCCACATCAACACCACGCGTCGGTTCGTCGGCGATCATGATTCGACGGGTTTTCTGCAGTCCTCGACCGAAGACGACTTTTTGCTGGTTTCCGCCAGACAACGCAGATACGAGGCGAGAATCCGAGCCGCGCACGGTCACGCGGTGCAGCACGTCTGTGACGCTGGCTTGTTCGCGCTTCCGGCCAATCCAGAGCGCCCGAGCAAACAGTGACAAGTTCGAAATGCTCACGTTGTCCCGAATCGAGCGGGCAAGAAACAGGGCTTGGTCCTTGCGAGATTCTGGGATGAGAAACAGTCCGCTCGCGAGACCCGATCGAACACCGGGCTCGAGCGAGCGTCCGTCGATTGCGACCTCTCCGGCAAAGCGAGGAGTAGCGCCGAAAATTGCATGGGCAATCTCGCTCCGACCCGCTCCGACGAGTCCCGCAAGTCCGACAATCTCACCAGGTCGAATATCGAGGGATACCCGCTTGACTCCGGGTGCGCTCAACCCGCGAACGACTAAAACGGGATTCACATTGGCATCCGGCATTGAGGGCTTCGCCGGGAAGAGTGAACTCAGCTCCCGACCGAGCATCCCCGAAATGAGAGATTCTTCAGATTCTTTCTGCGCGGGACCGGTGCGAATGAGTTCTCCATCACGCAAGATTGTGATGTCATCAGCAAGTTCGAGAACCTCACCGAGAAAGTGCGAGATCAACAACACCGTGCGTCCCGATGCCGCTAGCGATCGAATGAGCTCGTGAAGACGCTCAACGTCAGCGCCGGAAAGGGCTGCAGTGGGCTCATCCATGATGATGAAAGACGAGCCGCTCGCGAGCGCCCGCAGAATCTCCACCTTTTGCTGGTCGGCTGTGCGCAGCGACCCCGCGATGTCGTCGGGGTTGAGGGCGAAGCCCACGCTGTCGGTGAGCTCGAAAAACTGGCGACGCAATTCGCGCTTGCTCAAGAATCCTGCGCGACTCGGCTCGTTGCCCAAGAAAATGTTCTGAGCGACGGTCAGTGCGGGCACAAGCGCGAGTTCTTGCGCGATCGTCGCAATGCCGTGTTTGAGGGCATCACGGGTGCGTCGAAAACTTAACGGTTCTCCGTCGACGATGAGCTCGCCCGCATCCGGAGTGTAGATGCCCGAGATGATTTTGCTCAGCGTGGATTTTCCGGCACCGTTCTCACCGACGAGTGCGTGCACGGTTCCTCGCCGAATACGGAGGGAGATGTCCTTCAGAACGGGAGTGCCACCGAAGGCCTTCCCGACCTCCCGGAGTTCCACGTGGAACTC
>RFQD01000240.1 GCA_009925875.1 Microbacteriaceae bacterium
GGTGTCGGCGTGACCCGCGCGGAGACGGTGCTGCCGTTGCCGGGCGGTGCGCGCGTCGCGGCATCCTTCAGCTTTGACGTCGACGGGGAGTCGGCCGCACTCGCCACCGACGAAAACTTGGGCGCGAGCATGAGCGCAATGAGCCACCAGGCTTACGGACCGCTCGTCGGGGTCACGCGCATTTTGCAGATCCTCGAATCGCACGGCATGAAATCAACGTTTTTCGTGCCCGGTTACACGGCTGTTCGCTATCCGAACGTGGTTCGTGACATTGCGGCCGCCGGTCACGAGATTGCGCACCACGGCTATCACCACGTCATGCCCACGGGTCTGTCGGTCGAGCAACAGATTGAACAGATTGAACGCGGATGCGACACGCTCGAAGCTCTGACGGGCATTCGCCCGATTGGGTATCGCGCACCGATGTGGGACCTGTCCTGGCAGATGCCTCTGCTCCTGGCTGAACGGGGATTCCTTTATGACTCAAGCCTGATGGATGCGGACGTGCCGTATCGCCTGCGCGCGTTGAACGAGGATGGCTCTGACTCGGGCCGATCGATGATGGAGATCCCGATTCAGTGGGCGCTCGACGACTGGGAACAGTACTGTTTCGTTCCCGGGCTGAGCGAACTGGGCCCGATTGAAACCCCGCGCAACGCCGTCGAACTCTGGCGTAGCGAACTCGACGGAATGCGCCGATTTGGCGGTTGCTGGGTGCTCACGAACCACCCGTTCTTGTCGGGTCGACCCGGGCGAGCGGCAGCGCTGGATGCGCTCATCGCTGAGGTCACCGCGATGCCCGATGTCTGGACCGCGTGCCTGTCGGAGATCGCAACACACTATTCGACGCTCGAGGTGACCTCCCATTCAGTGGCACCTATTCGTGACCGGGGAGTTCCCGAGTCTGATTGAATTTGCTCAGACTTTCTTAGGCGTCGAGCTCTGATTCCCCGTGATTTTTACCCATATCTACAAACCAAAGGATGAACATGTCGAACCTCCCCGTTGTGTCGCACTGGATTGACAACGCTGAGCATGTCTCGAAGTCGGGTCGCACTGCCCCGGTTTTTGATCCTGCTCTGGGTGTTGCGACGAAAGAGGTCGCTTTGGCGAACGAGGCCGAGATTGCGGCGGCGATTGCCTCGGCAAAGAAGGCATTTCCGGGATGGCGTGATGCGTCGTTGGCGAAGCGTCAGGCGATTATTTTCAACTTTCGCGAGCTTCTGAATGCGCGTAAGGGTGAGCTGGCCGAGATTATCACGAGTGAGCACGGCAAGGTTCTCAGCGATGCGCTGGGTGAAATCACGCGTGGTCAGGAGGTGGTGGAGTTCGCGTGTGGCATGAACCAGATGCTCAAGGGTGACTACACCGAGAATGCCTCAACCGGTGTGGATGTGTATTCGATTCGCCAACCCTTGGGTGTTGTTGGTGTGATTAGTCCGTTCAACTTTCCTGCGATGGTGCCGATGTGGTTCTTCCCTGTCGCCATTGCGGCCGGTAACACGGTGGTGTTGAAGCCGAGTGAGAAAGACCCGTCGGCCGCGATCTGGATTGCGAAGCTGTTCAAAGAGGCAGGTTTGCCCGATGGTGTGTTGAACGTGCTCAACGGTGACAAGCTCGCCGTGGACGGTTTGCTTGAAAGCCCGGATGTGCAGGCCATCTCGTTTGTTGGCTCCACGCCCATCGCACAATATGTCTACGAGCAGGGTGCGAAGAACGGCAAACGTGTTCAGGCTCTTGGTGGTGCGAAAAACCACATGCTCGTGTTGCCCGATGCCGACCTCGACCTCGTCGCCGACTCCGCCATCAACGCCGGCTTCGGCTCCGCGGGTGAACGGTGCATGGCCATCTCGGTCGTCGTCGCGGTGGAACCCGTGGCGGATGCGCTCATCGCCAAAATCGTGGAGCGCATGAAAACCCTGCGCACCGGTGACGGCCGTCGCGGCTGTGACATGGGACCACTCGTGACGCAGGTGCACCGCGACAAGGTTGCCTCCTACATCGATATCGCGATCGCCGACGGGGCCACCGTGGTGCACGACGGTCGCACCGACACGTTCGATGGCGACCCGAACGGGTTCTGGCTCGGACCCACCCTGATAGACAACGTGCAGACCAGCAGCAAGGTCTACACCGACGAAATCTTCGGACCGGTTCTCTCCGTCGTGCGCGTGAAGTCCTACGACGAAGGTGTGGCACTCATCAACAACGGTGCGTTCGGCAACGGCACCGCCATCTTCACCAACGACGGTGGTGCCGCCAGGCGTTTCCAAAACGAAATCGAAGTCGGCATGATCGGCATCAACGTGCC
>RFQD01000025.1 GCA_009925875.1 Microbacteriaceae bacterium
CGAGACTGCCAGCGTGGTCGGGGAGTGTCGAGCTCGTCACGTCGGCATTCAACAAGGTTTCGTGGTAGCTCCATGTGGTCGCCGGGTGACCATCCGGCGAGGCGTACTGCCAACCTCCCGCCACCACGCCGGCCCATGGGTCGATCCAGGTGAGGGCTACTCCATGAGGCGCAGCGGTGAGCGGGGCGAGGGCCGCACTCGCGCGGCCTCCGACGAAGTAGCCGACAACCTGGAATACCTCCGAAACGTTGGTCACCTCGACATCACGCCGGAATACCATTCGGTCGAGCCATGACGAGAAACCGGCGGCGTCAGCATCCACCAGAATCCACGTATTGACGCCATCATCGACTATGCGCATCACTCGTTCGATCCGGCCGTTGGGGTCGAGCAGCAGCGCCTCGGCCGATTCACCCATCCCGAGGTGCGCAACGTCTTGACTGACCAGTGAGTCGAGCCAGGTCAACCGGTCGCGTCCCGCGAGTCGGATGACCCCACACTCCTGACGCACGACAATCGCGTCGCCCCTCGCGAGAGCCCTTTGCTCGCGAAAGGGATCTCCGAAGTGGTCGGTCACAGTGGTGCGCGCTCCTAGCGGGAGCTGCGGAACAACTTATAAAGAACGACGCCGGAAACCCACGCAATCGACAGGCTGGCCAAGGCGAGGAGGCCAATGAAGAAAAGTTCGAGGGCAACAATCATGGTGACAGTTTACGCATGGTGAGAAACAGCGCGGAAACATTGGCGAATTACACTAGAGGCATCACATTGGCGCAAAAGGGGTGAGGTCATGGCATCAATCCTGATTTTGGCTGCGCGCCCCAATGGAGATGTGCTGCCCCATCTTGCTCTTCTTTCCCACCAGGTGAAAGTGATTCCAGCCGAGCCGGCTCATCTGGTGAGCGCACCCGACAGCGACCTCATCATGCTCGACGCGCGTGGCGATCTGACCAGCGCTAAGAACCTCTGCAAAATCTTGACCGCAACGGGGTTGAGCTCGCCGCTGATTGTGGTGGTCACTGAGGGTGGCATGGCGGCGGTCACGCCCGACTGGGGAATCACCGATGTGATTCTCGAAACCGCGACGCCGGCCGAGATTGATGCGCGGATTCGACTCGCCCTCGGACGCCAGGCTCCGTCCGACGATGTGACGTCGCGAATCCAGGCGTCCGGTCTGGTTATCGACGAGGCGAGCTACTCCGTCAAACTGCACGACCGACCGCTCGACCTCACGTTTAAAGAATTTGAATTACTTCGATTTCTCGCCACGCACCCGTCGCGCGTTTTCACACGCGAGCAGCTCCTCAGCGAAGTGTGGGGCTACGACTATTACGGTGGCACTCGAACCGTCGACGTGCACGTTCGACGTTTGCGCGCGAAACTCGGCGACATGGAGCAACTCATTGGCACCGTGCGCAACGTGGGGTATCGCTTCAACGTGGTCGATAACACCCAGCCCGCCACAATTCGTTAAGCCACGCGTAACCTCAACTGACAAAATGAGTGCGTGGACGCCCTCTCCGACAGCACGCGCGATGACTCGCTGCCCGACATCGACGATGATTTCGATGTCGAGTTCGGAGAGTCGACACTCACGGACCTCCCGGCAGATCGGTTCCTCGATCGGGAACTGAGTTGGCTCGCGTTCAACCAGCGCGTTCTCGAACTCGCAGAAGACCCGGCTCTCCCCCTGCTGGAGCGAGTCAATTTCCTCGCAATTTTTGCCAGCAACCTCGACGAGTTTTTCATGGTGAGGGTCGCCGGTTTGAAGCGGCGCATCGTCACAGGGCTTGCCGTTCCCAACAGCGTCGGCCGCGCGCCAAGTGAGGTGCTGCTCGATATTGGCACTCGCGCCCGCGAGTTGCAGGAGCGCCACGCGAGAGTGTTTGCCGAACAACTCAAACCCGAGCTTGATGCCGCCGGTCTCACACTGACCCGCTGGAGCGAATTGACCGGCGAGGAACAATCGCGGCTGTCGAGATACTTCTCCGAACAGGTGTTCCCCGTGTTGATGCCGCTCGCCGTGGACCCCGCGCATCCGTTTCCCTACATATCGGGTCTCTCATTGAATCTGGCCGTGCGGGTTCGCAGTTCAAAAACCGGGACCGAAGAATTTGCGCGACTCAAGATTCCCCAAATGCTGCCGCGCTTTGTGCGGGTGAGCGAAGGCAGCGAGGTCATCTCGGCCCGATTCATCACGCTCGAAGATCTGATTGCAAATCGCCTGGACGAAGTTTTTCCCGGCATGGAAATCATCGAGCATCACGCCTTTCGGGTGACGCGCAACGAAGACGTCGAGATTGACGAAGACGAAACTGAAAACCTCATTCAGGTGCTCGAAAAAGGCCTGTTGCGTCGCCGGTTCGGTCCCCCGATTCGCCTCGAAATCGATTCGACGATGGATGCGCTGACGCTCGATCTGCTGTTGCGTGAACTCGACATCACCGAACAAGAGGTCGTGCGACTCAACGAGCCACTGAATTTGACCGGGTTGTTCGAAATCTCCGCGCTGAAGCGCGCCGACCTCCGATTCACTCCGCACGTTCCGGTCACGAATCCTCGACTTCTCGCGCAAGAAGATGGCGAGGCTGCGAGCATTTTCAGTGCAATTCGCGCCGGCGACGTCTTGCTACACCACCCCTATGAATCTTTTTCCACGAGCGTGCAGGCCTTTCTCGAGCAGGCGGCCCGTGACCCGCAAGTGTTGGCCATTAAGCAGACCCTCTATCGCACGTCGGGTGACAGCCCGATTGTGCAGGCCCTCATAGCGGCCGCGGAATCGGGCAAGCAAGTGCTGGCCTTGGTCGAGATCAAGGCGCGCTTCGACGAACAGGCAAACATCGGTTGGGCACGCAAACTCGAAAAGGCCGGGGTGCACGTCGTGTACGGCATGGTGGGTTTGAAAACTCACTGCAAGCTCGCGCTCGTGATTCGCCAAGAGGGTACCGTGCTTCGGCACTACACCCACATCGGCACGGGCAATTACAACCCGAAAACGAGTCGCATTTATGAGGACCTCGGCTTGCTCACCGCGGACTTACAGGTCGGCAAAGATGTCACACGCTTGTTCAACGAACTCTCCGGGTACGCGATTGAGAAGAAGTTCAAACGGATGCTCGTCGCTCCCCTGCATCTGCGTAAGGGGTTGCTCCGCCACATCGACCAGGAGCGTCGCAACGCTCAGGCGGGTCTGCCGAGTGGCATTCGGATCAAGCTCAATTCGATGGTCGACGAACAGATCATCGATGCCCTCTATCGGGCGAGTAACGCCGGGGTGCCAATCGACATTTGGGTTCGCGGCATCTGTGCGTTGCGACCCGGGGTCCCCGGTATGAGCGAGAACATTCGCGTGCGGTCCATTCTCGGTCGCTATCTCGAACACTCGCGCATTTTTTTGTTTCACAATTCGGGAGACCCGCTCGCCTACATTGGCAGTGCAGACATGATGCACCGCAATCTCGATCGTCGTGTGGAGGCGTTGGTCAAGCTATCAGATCCGCTGCAAGTGGCCTACCTGACACAGCACTTTGACCTCGGGATGTCCGACCTCACGTCGTCGTGGCATCTCAATTCGCTGGGAGACTGGACACGGCACACCGTGAAAGCAAAGAATCGCCTTGCCGACCTGCAAGATGCCACCATGGTCACCCTGAGTCAGCGCCGACGAGGAAGTTCAACTCGATGAATTCGAATGCCGTGATGGCCGCCGGAGCGGTGTGTTGGCGAAAGATTGATGGTCGCATTCATGTGCTGGTCATCCACCGCGACGATCGCCGTGACGTGTCCTTACCCAAAGGGAAGGTCGACCCGGGCGAATCATTCCCGCAGACGGCGGTCCGCGAAATCAAGGAGGAGACCGGGCTGACGATTTCGCTCGGGATTCCTCTCGGGGCAACGCACTACACGCTGCCGAACGGGCGACCCAAAGAAGTTCACTATTGGGCAGCCCATGTCAGCAATAAGGCAATCGCAAAATCCACTTTTCGACCCAACAACGAGGTGGCCGCACTCGAGTGGCTGCCGATCGAAAAGGCACGTCGAGAATTGCACTACGACGTGGACCGCGAAGTGCTCGACATCTTCTCGTCCCATGTCGACCAGGGTGTGACCGAGACATTTGCCATGATTTTGTTGCGGCACGCGAAGGCCGAAGATCCGGCAAAGTTCAAGGGCGCCGATCAGAAGCGGCCCCTCATTGCGCGCGGTCGCGAACAGGCTCTCGATATTGCGCCGAGCGTTGCCGCCTTTGGTCCGAAGAAGCTCATCTCGAGCGTGAGCGTTCGCTGCGCCGAAACGATCGCCCCACTGTCCGAGCTTCTCGGCAAGAATGTGCTCTTCGTCAAAGAGATCAGCCAACATGCGTTCGTGGATGATCATCCGGCGTTGCGCGCACTGATCGGCAAGCGCATCCGCAAGGGCAAGACCTCGGTGCTGTGTAGTCACGGGCCCGTGCTTCCCGAGATTCTGCGCGAGATTGCGCTGGCTACCGGCACCTCGTTGCTCACCGACCACACGCGGGCCGCTCTACTCGACACCGCGTCGTTCTCGGTCTTCCATCTGAGCGCCAAACATCCGTCTGCGGGCATCGTCGCGGTCGAGACTCATGACTCACTTGTCTAAGGTTTGGTAAAGAATCGCTGAGTTTACCCCGCGTTCATCGTTTATGGGGCGTGCGTATAGAAATTCGTCCTAGCGTCGTGAGTGATCAACCTGATCACATCAAGAGACAAAAATCCGAAGGGATCCTTCAGTGAACATCACTCGCACGAGCCGCATCGCCGGCTTTGCAGCAATTGTTGCTGTGTCGACGCTCACCCTGAGCGCCTGTGCAGCAAACGAAGGCGCCGCACCGCAGCCCACGAGCACCCTCACGGGCGCACTCGTTGGCGCTGGCGCCTCCAGCCAGGGCGCGGCGCAGGAAGCATGGACCGCCGCGTTCCAGACCACCAACCCCGGTGTCACCATCACCTACGACCCCTCGGGTTCGGGTGCCGGTCGCAAGACCTTCATCTCGGGTGGTTCTGACTTTGCCGGTTCCGACTCGTACTTCAACGACGAAGAGCTCGCCTCGACGTTCGCCGCGTGTGCCGCCGGCACGACCGCGTTTGAGGTTCCTGCCTACATCTCGCCGATTGCCGTGATCTACAACGTGGACGGCGTCACCGAGCTCAACCTGGATGCTTCCACGATTGCCAAGATCTACTCGGGTGCCATCACGAAGTGGAACGACGCAGCCATCGTTGCGATGAACCCCGACGCGAAGCTCCCCGACCTCGCCATCACGCCCGTTCACCGTTCGGACGACTCGGGTACGTCGAAGAACTTCTCCGACTACCTGTTCCAGAACGCCAAGGCTGACTGGGCCATCGAGAAGCCGGCCGACACGTTCCCCTTCCAGACCGGCGAAGGCGCCAAGGGCACCTCTGGTGTTGTTGACGCCGTCACCAACGGTGTGGGAACCATCGGCTACGCCGACGCATCGAAGGCCGGCAAGCTCGGCATCGCCAAGATCAAGGTCGGTAACGACTTCGTGATGTACACGCCCGAAGCTGCGGCTGCTGTCGTCGCCGAGTCGACCCCGGTCGACGGTCGTGCCGCTGGCGACATGGCCATCAAGATCAACCGCACCACCACTGACTCGAAGCACTACCCGCTCGTTCTCGTCAGCTACCTCATGGGTTGCAACGAGTACGCGAAGGCTGGCGTCGCCGAGAACGTGAAGGCGTACTTTGCCTACATCCTGAGCCCCGAGGGCCAGGCAACGGCCGCTTCGGCAGCCGGATCGGCACCGCTCGCAACGAAGATGGCTGACGAAGCCCTCGCCGTTGTCAACGCCATCAAGTAACACCTTATGACCGGTGCCCGGCTTGCCACTCACCAAGATTGGCAAGCCGGGCATCGCATTCTTCACCCCAGTGCACTAAGAAAGAACAGTGAGCATGCCGGTAGCACCCTCCGCGACGCGCCCTCGGTCGAGGCAACGTCCGGGTGACGTTCTCTTTTCTGGTGCAGCACTCGCCGCGGGCATCCTGATTCTCGTTGCTCTGGCAGCCGTCACAATTTTTCTCATCGCGCAGGCGCTTCCTGCTTTCACTGCGAATCCGGCCGACGTGTCCAAAGACGGACGCGGCTTCTGGTCGTTCGTCGTCCCACTCGTCTTCGGAACCATCTGGGCGGCCGCGCTGGCCTTGCTTATTGCGCTTCCCCTCTCCATCGGTATCGCCTTGTTCATCTCGCACTACGCGCCGCGCCGAGTCGCCGTCACACTCGGCTACATCGTCGACTTGCTGGCCGCGGTGCCGTCGGTTGTGTTCGGCCTCTGGGGCATTACCGTGCTGGCGCCCGCGATGCAGCCCGTGTACGTGTGGCTCGTCGACAATCTGGGTTGGATTCCACTATTCGCGGGGCCGGTATCGGGCACCGGTCGCACCGTACTCACGGTCGCGATCGTGCTGGCAGTCATGATTTTGCCAATCATCACCGCGCTGTCTCGCGAAGTGTTCTTGCAAACGCCGCGTCTGCACGAAGAAGCCGCACTGGCTCTTGGAGCAACGCGATGGGAAATGATTCGCATGGCTGTGTTGCCCTTCGGCCGCCCGGGCCTCATCTCGGCCACGATGCTCGGACTCGGACGTGCCCTCGGTGAAACGATGGCCGTCGCGATGGTCCTCTCCCCCTCGGTCATCATTTCGTTTGCCCTGCTGACGAGTCAAAACCCCACGACAATCGCAGCCAACATCGCGCTCAATTTTCCCGAGGCGAGTGGCATCGGCGTCAACGTGTTGATCGCCACGGGTCTCGTGCTCTTCCTCATCACCCTGCTCGTCAACTCACTCGCGCGCTTTATCATCAACCGTCGCAAAGACTTTTCGGGAGCAAACTAGTCATGGCATTGGTACTCTCTGCACCTCCTGCGATGCGCAAATTGAGTCGAGGCACCCTGTGGGCAGTCGTGGCCCTGTCGCTGCTGTTGTCGGTGGGATTCTTTTCACTCCTCGTGTTGAGTGGCGCCTCGAAAGATTTCAACATTGTGGGCGCAATACTCGTCGCCGTCATCCTCTACATCATCGTGACCTTTGGAATGTCGCGTTTCGTCGAAGGACGGCGCAAGGCAACAGATCGCCTCGCAACTGCACTCGTGACGTCGGCATTTATCGTGGCATTACTCCCACTGGTGTCTCTCGTCTACACCGCGGTCGCGAACGGCATCAATCGCTTCGATGGGGACTTCTTCAACTCCTCCATGCGTAACGTCGTGGGTGCCGGGGGTGGCGGGCTACATGCCATCGTCGGCACACTCGAGGTCACGGCGGCAGCGACAGTCATCTCGGTGCCCATCGGCATCATGACGGCCGTCTACCTCGTGGAATACGGCAAGGGTCGGCTCTCTCGCGCCATCACCGTGCTCGTTGACGTCATGACCGGTATTCCGTCGATCGTCGCTGGGCTCTTTGCCTTTGCGCTCTTTGCGCTGTTCTTCGGTCCGGGTATTCGGTTTGGCATCGGCGGAGCCGTTGCCCTGTCGGTACTGATGATTCCCGTGGTGGTGCGTTCCACCGAGGAAATGCTCAAGATTGTGCCGAACGAACTGCGTGAAGCATCACTCGCGCTCGGAGTACCCAAGTGGCTGACCGTTGTGAAAGTGGTCATCCCCACGGCGATCGGTGGAATCATCACGGGTGTCATGATCGCCATCTCGCGCATCATCGGTGAGACCGCTCCGCTGCTCATCATCTGTGGCATGTCGACGAGCATGAACTATGACCTCTTCAGCGGACGCATGGCGACGCTTCCGGTATTCGTCTACACCCAGTACTCGAACCAGGGCACGGACACCCAGGCGTATCTGGATCGCGCCTGGACGGGCGCCCTCGTGCTCATTCTGATTGTCATGGTGTTGAACATCCTGGCCCGCATTTTGTCAAAAATTCTCGCCCCCAAGGGCTCTCGCTAACCCCCTAACTAAGGAAACTCCTGTGTCAAAGCGCATCGAAGTCCGTGATCTCAACGTGTTCTACGGCAACTTCAAGGCCGTCGCGGACGTGTCGCTCACGATCGAACCCAAAACCGTGACGGCGTTTATCGGGCCGTCGGGTTGCGGCAAGTCCACATTCTTGCGCACGCTCAACCGCATGCACGAAGTCATCCCCGGGGCGTACGTCGAAGGTGAAGTCCTGATTGACGGCGAGAATCTCTACGCTGCGAATACCGATCCCGTCGAGGTGCGCCGCCAAGTCGGCATGGTGTTCCAGCGCCCGAATCCGTTTCCCACCATGTCGATTCGAGACAACGTTCTCGCCGGCGTGAAGCTGAACAACAACAGAATCTCTAAATCGGACGCCGACGACCTCGTTAAGAAATCTCTGCAGGGAGCAAACCTGTGGAAAGAGGTTAAGGATCGTCTCGACAAACCCGGCTCGAGTCTCTCAGGCGGCCAGCAACAACGCTTATGTATTGCTCGCGCGATTGCGGTCTCACCCGACGTGCTGCTCATGGATGAGCCGTGCTCCGCTCTCGACCCGATCTCGACCCTCGCTATCGAAGACCTCATCGATGAGCTGAAGAGCGACTTCACAATCGTGATTGTGACGCACAACATGCAGCAAGCCAGCCGGGTGAGCGACAAGACCGCCTTCTTTAACATCGAGGGCACCGGCATGCCGGGACGACTCATCGAGTACGGTGACACGCGAACAATTTTCGAACGCCCCTCGGTGCAAGCTACCGAGGACTACATATCCGGACGGTTCGGGTAGGCGCGGTTCGGGAACGCGCATCCGCGTTATCCTGACGTCATGTCCGTCACACACGCTCGCAGACGTCGCATCACCATGATTGTGCTCTCGGTCATAGCGGGCATTATCGCCCTGACTGTGCTCGCGTTCGTCGTGAGTCCGTGGCCCGGAGCATTGGTCATCCGCGCCGTGTTTCAGTCGAATGCCGCCAAAGTCTTGACAATCATGACCGAATTCGCACCCACGTCCGGGGTCGACGAAAAACTCAACGTGGCCTACCAAGAGGGCAACGCGTTTTCCGTCATGGACGTGTACTACCCCACCGGCACGTCGCAGAACCTTGGCACCATCGTCTGGACTCACGGCGGGGCTTGGGTCTCGGGCAGTAAAGACAACGACCGACCCTATTTCCAAATCCTCGCGTCCCACGGGTACACCGTGATTGGCATGAATTACACGTATGGACCCGAAGCAACATATCCCTTCGCCGTTGGGCAGCTCAACGACGGGCTCGCCTTCATCACGGCGCATGCCAACGAATTGCACGTGGATGCGACGCGCATCATTCTGGCGGGCGACTCCGCCGGCGCGCAGCTCACGAGCCAACTCGCTCTCCTCACGACGAGTCCTACCTATGCGCGCGAACTAGGCATCACGCCGGCGTTGACGCCCGACAACCTGCGCGGGGTCATTCTCAACTGCGGCATCTACCGAATGTCGGCCATGCTCGGGGGCAAGGGCATTCTTGCCTGGGGCGACGATACATCGCTGTGGGCGTACACGGGTGACCGAAACCTCGCCGATTCGCCCGCCATGGCGCAAATGTCGACCTACGACTTCGTAACCCCAGATTTTCCCGACACCTACATTTCGGGCGGCAACGCCGACCCACTCACCGACCTGCAGTCAAAACCCCTTGCCGCTCGTCTCACCTCTCTCGGTGTGGACGTGTCGCCGCTCTTTTGGCCGGCAGACCAAACGCCACCATTGCCTCACGAATACCAGTTCCGACTCGATCTCGCGAGCGCACAAACGGCACTAACGCAAACACTGAAATTCATCGAGCAGCGGCTTGGCCCCGGAGTCACGTCGACCACTCCGTAGCGACGTGCTCCCGATGGCAACAGACCTCCATCTGAAGGCGCCGAGCCGCAGATGAACGCCTCTCGGCAGAAGGCCGCTCGCAGCGGCGAATTTTGGAGCCCGGGGTTACTGCGGCCCGGCACCCCTAGTTTACCCAACGGGTTAGTCGAGTGATCCGCGCCGCCAGAGGCTCGCACACGTGCGAAACTCCGCGGCCGTGTGGGAGAGTCGCAACGCCTGCTGCGTGAGGGCCCGAGCCTGCTCGGCGTGCGCATCCAGGGCACTCGACAACACCTGACTCGACCCTCGTTCGAGTGCGGGATGCACGGCATCCGCGTCATCCGCGAAGCTCACGCACCCGGCAGCCACAACCGCACAGAATGCCGCGGCTCTCTCCAGCGCATCCGCGAAGTCCCCCACAAAGACGCCCCGCAAGATATCGTCGGCCAGCGAGGTCATCTCCTCAGGTCCCGCCGGAGTAGGGGCTCCCGCAATCACCGGGTCGACCGTGTGAAGTGACTCCGCCCCTCGCGCGTACAGCACACTAATCTCGGATGCTCGTCGGTGAATCAGGTCCCGCACCACATAGAGTCGCCACAGCGCACCGGGAAGGCTGTGCGCGCTTGTTGCCGACCACAACTCGGCCAAGTCATCCAAACCGTTCTCATCGACGTACGCCATGGCTCGCTCGAGAGCAAGGCCCTGTTCGTCGGCGCGGACACGCGAGAGCAGGGCACGAGCAACATCGTGTGCGACCGCACTGACCTTGGCCGGGTCGTCTCCACCCTCGAACGCCATGAACTCGTGACCCGCAAAAAGCGCGGGTTTCTTGGGGCGTTCGCTCACACATCCATTCTGACTGGTCTACCGTAGGGATATGGACACCCTGCTTTTTGGCGCTCTTCTGGCCGCCGCGCTCTTCATTATTTTCGCTCGAAAGCGGTGGATTGCCGCAACGGGCTTCGCCGTCTGCTTCATCGCCATCGCGTTGCTTTTCGCGCACCATGTCACCAGCACATTGGAGTTGAGTTTCTAATGAGTGAGACACAGATTCGGATCTTCGTTGGAGACACGCGCGTTATCGTTCCGACGCCGACGGGTCGTCGAGACCTATTGCTCGGCAAGTTGGGTTTTTGGGCACAAATTGCGTTCCTGCTCGCGTACATCGGCGTGCTCTCGACCGCAATGTTCTACTTCCAATTCGCCCTCGGTGAGCTGCCCTGTCCGCTGTGCATTCTGCAACGCATGGGCATGATGCTCTCCTCACTAGGCCCGCTCTACATCGTGATTCATTCTCTTCGTGGCACGCTTGCGCCAGCGGACTTCATGACCGGACTCGGCTTTGCCATTGTGGGTGCGCTCCTCGGCGCGGCAATGAGTATTCGTCAAATTCTCTTGCACATCATGCCGGGCGACCCCGGATACGGAACCGCCGTTCTAGGCTTGCACCTCTACACGTGGGCTCTCGTCAGCTTTGTCGTCGTGCTCGCATTCGCCGGTGTGCTGCTCATGTTTGGCACGGAGTTTCTCGCCGTTGGACCCACCTCGCCGGTCGCGCGCTACGTGGCTTGGGCGGTGGTCTGGATTTTCATCGCGACCATCGTTGCCAACCTGATTGCGGTCTTCTTCTTGGAGGGCTTCAACTGGTTCTTACCGGACAACCCCACGAGCTACGAACTGATTGGCTGGACTCCCACCCCAGCAGCGAACTAGCTCCCGCCACGTCGACGTGCGTCGAACGCGATTCCGCCACACTAGATGCCGTCAAAGGCGCTGCTGGGGAGGTCTTTTTCGTCGTTGAGAATGGCGTCGACGATGCGAGTGGCAACCGCAGAGGGCGTGAGTCCGGCGCCAAAGTCGGGCGCGGTGCCCGCCACGGCACGAGAGGCGAGACCCGTCTCGGTGTGGCCGGGTCGAGCATCCACCC
>RFQD01000241.1 GCA_009925875.1 Microbacteriaceae bacterium
CACGGCTCGCCGCGACAACGATTCCGCTGAGTGACGTCGACGTTCCGTCCAGGACGTCGCCGGCAGCGGTGGCCGCAGACGCGATTGACTTGACCGATGCGCCGGCAGATTTTCCAAGAGCCTGGATCGTCTCTCCGTAGCCCTGCAACTGCGACGTCACCTCGCCGGCGAAGTCACTCCCAAGACTTGCCAGAGCCGACGTGTCTGCGGTCACCTTGATGGCGGGCGAAGACTTCTCGACCTTGGACTCCAGGTCTTCGACCTCCTTCTTGGCGGACTGCACCGCCTTGGTGTCAGTCTCCGCCTTGATCTTGATCTTCTTCTCGGCGACGCCGTCGAGTTTCTCGTTCAGGTCTTCGAGCGACTCGGAAATGTCGTCGAAGAGGTCGAGGACGTCCTCAACGCCAGACTTTAGGTTGCTGAGATTGGCCTCGAACGCTACCGAGATGCTGCCGATCGTAGCCATGCGTCAGCCTCCGCCCGGTTGGTGGCGGAGCCCCGTGGCGGCGGCCAGTTTGCGCAACTCCGCGAACATCTCCTCGGGAGTCTGCTCTCGCTTCCGGTGACTGGGCATGAGCATCTCTTCCTTGAGTTTCTGAGAGCCCCATGCCGTACATAGGACTGTCGCGAGACGAGCGGTCTGACGCCACTCATCTCCCCAAGGTTCTATTGTCCAGAACGCCTCCCACTCTGCGAGTTCGGCCGCGTCGACCGTACTCAGAAGTTCGGCGTGAGACCGCCCAAGCGCCAGCGCGAGCCTGAACTCGAACAGCCGGCGAGGGCGGTCTAGGAGTTTTTTGCGAGGTCGTCGACGTCGCTCTTGCTGAAGCGGTTCAACTTCATGCACTCGGCGAACAGACGGTCGAGAACGGCCGCGCTCTTCTCGCCCAGTTCAGGAATCTCCTGCTCCGTGAACAGCCGCTTGCCTTCGTCGTCGCACAGGCACTTGGCGACAAGTTTCGCCCGCACCATCTCGACGCTCTTGTTGCCGCCGACGAACTCGGACTCGAAGCGATCACGCTCAGTGCCGGTCATCACCCGCAACTTGACCGACCCTCCCCACTCGGGGACTTCGTGGTCGACCATCTTCTTATCGTCCGCCGCCAGAATCGCGCTCTTGGAGAGGGCCATAACTACCTCGGGGGTTCTAGTCTCCGGACAACCTGAACGTGGCGCTACCGCTCACGAACTCTCC
This sequence comes from Microbacteriaceae bacterium, assembly GCA_009925875.1. Taxonomy (GTDB): domain Bacteria; phylum Actinomycetota; class Actinomycetes; order Actinomycetales; family Microbacteriaceae; genus RFQD01. Next base: position 1,196 of record RFQD01000241.1, read on the forward strand.
GACGCCGACGCCGAGACTCATCTGCGTCAGCACCGCCTTGCTTTCGATCTTGAACCCCTCTCCAAGTCCTCGATCGTTCGCAGGAAATATCAACCTGAGTTGCTTCTTGAGCCCAACGGCAGACGTGGTCTTCGACGTCACCATCCACGGCTCAAGGAAGAAATCAATGGACAGCGAGACGTCTCCTTCGCCATCGAAGGCGGAGTCGATGTCTCGCTTTACCAGTCGCTTGCCTGTGTTGTCCGGATCGACTCTCGTCATCGACGACATCGACGTCATGTCGATCTCGTTTCCGCCGCCCGACCCGGACTGCACCGACACCGATGTCAGCAGAAACGTCGCAGTTCCCCAGGTGCAGGTTGTTCCGTGTCCGCTGACGGGATTCATGCGTCTTTCAGGACTGCGTGATCCGCATCGTCGCCGAGCCCTTGATCAGGTCGCCGGCGGCGGCCTGGAGCGAGCAGGACGTGCAGAGCGCAACGGTGGGAAGCGCCGCGACCAGGGCCGAGTTGGTGCCGCTGTTGTCCATCGTGAAAACGAGGGCTCCAGTGGCGGTCATCTGCGGAAACTCCATCCCGTAAAACTCGATCGAGAGTTCGTCGCCGTCGCGGAGCGGAGCCGGGCGATACGTCCGGAACTCGCCGTGTTTGGTCTGGAGCGTGGAGACGTCGGTCTCGGAGACCTTCTTGTTGAAGGAGACCGAAGTGAGCAAGAATTCCTTGCCAGAGAACTTGAACGTCATCCCCTGTGCGGATTCGTAAGCCATGTTTTACGCCCCTCCCTGGACGCTTTCGTGAAATCTGACTTCGTAAATCTGGTCGACTCGGTAGAGCGGCTTGGCCTGCCCCTCTAGCGGACGTTCCATGTTGTCCGCCTCGGAAACGAGGGCCGTATTTACGATTGTCACCCCGTCGGAAGCACCCGTAAAGTTGTCGACTCCGACACGAATGTCGTCGGCGATCTGCTTGGCCTCCGAGTAGGTGGCCGAGACCACCGAGACCGAGAACGTCGCCACTGGCCTGCCCACGTTGCCCCGCATGTCCCGCTCGCGACGGGTTCCGTTTCGGCGATAGACGACCAGGGGCAGCGACGCATTCTGGGGGGCGAGAACCGGA
>RFQD01000242.1 GCA_009925875.1 Microbacteriaceae bacterium
AGCGCCGGGGTCGAGTCCCCGGAGCGGGTGGTCGAGCACGAGTACCCGCAGCTCCGGATCGTTCAGCCACTTGGCCATGACGACTTTCTGCTGGTTTCCGCCAGAAAAGCGTTCGAGGTTTTGACTGATGTCGTTCGGCCGCACATCGAGAGTGCTGAACCATCTCTGCGCAATCTTGTTGCGCTTCCACGGCAGCAGGATGGGCCCAATTGCGGCGTCACCAGGGTGGGTCAAGACGATATTCTCGGCGGCTGAAAACCCGCCGACCATGCCTTCTACCTTCCGTTCGGCGGGGACGAAGCCCATGCCACGCTTGACAGCCTTCGGGATTCGCCAGCCTCGAGCGGGCTGACCGTTGAGCACAATCGTGCCACCGTCAAACTTCTCTGCACCAAATATCGCGCGCGAGAATTCTTCACGACCAGAACCGCTGGTTCCCACGATGGCGGTGACGCGACCGGAATGCACCGAAAGTGAAACGTTCTTGAACTTACCCTTGCGGGTAAGCCCGGTCACTTCAATAGCCGGAACTTCGTTGGCCGGACGCGCGCGACGCTCATGCGCCGTTGCGTGCGACTCGTGACCGACCATGAGCTTGAAGAGCTCGTCCTCGGTGACGGAGGTCGTCACGCGGTCGGCGACAAGCTCTCCGTGACGCATAACGAGAATGCGGTCACAGTTACGAATGATTTCGTCGAGTCGGTGCGACACAAAGATCACAGAGCCGAAGTCTTTCAACTTACGAATTTCACGCTCGAGGATTGCCGTTTCGCCGCGCTCAAGGAGAGACGTGGGCTCATCCAGAATCACCAGCGGAGTGGCGTTCTTCGACGTGTCGACACTGATTGCACGGGCAATTTCGACCATCTGACGATCAACGAATGAGAGATCACCAACCCGGGTCTTCGGGTTCAACTTGGATCCAATAATTTCCAAGGTTGAAGCCGCGGCCTTATTGAGCTTGCCCCATCGGTAGAACCCGAGCGTGGTTCCGTATCCCTTGGATGCCGCTCCATTCATCGCAATGTTCTCGGCAACCGTGAGGTTCGTGAACAGCGATTGTTCCTGGTGCACAACGCCGATTCCGGATGCCGCCGAGTCGCGCGGGTTGCGGAACTTGACGGTTGATCCGTTTACCGCAATGGTCCCCTTGTCGGGCTGATAAATTCCGGTGAGGATTTTCAACAGGGTGGATTTTCCAGCCCCGTTCTCACCGATGAGCCCAATGACCTCGCCGCGGTGAATCTCAAGAGAGATGCCCTTCAGTGCGTGAACGGAACCGAAGCTCTTTTTCACGTCAGTCAAGCGAAGTACAGGCGTCGTTGCCTCTTTTGCTTTCGTCATTTTGCGATCCTTAATCGACCCCGTTGCGGCCAGGCAGCTGCCACGATGGCAACCACAAGAATCGCTCCGGAAACTGCGGACTGGTAACTGGGACTGACTCCGGCCAAAACAAGGCCGTTGTTGAGAATGGTGAGGAGCAGAACGCCGATGGCAGTGCGGAACACTCCACCTTTTCCGCCTCCGAGGGACGTGCCACCAATAACGACCGCGGGAATGGTGATGAACAGATACCCGTCGCCGATGTGATTGGAGGTGCCACCCATTTGCATGGTCGCGAGAATTCCTGCCAACCCGCTGAACAGTCCGGCAACGATGAAGATAAACACCTTATTCCGAACAATGGGCATGCCGTTGGAGCGAGCAATCTCTTCGTTGTTGCCCATCGCGAGCGCCACTCGACCGAACCGAGTAAACCGAATGACCAGTGCCATCAGGACGGTGAGGATAGCGGCAACCCAGAATCCGTTGGGCAATCCGAGCGTGATTTTTGCGACCCACAGCGTGACGGTGTCATCCGTGAGTTCCGGATAGGCGTCAGTACCGTAAAGAATTGTTGCGATACCGAACCCGACAAACCACATACCCAGCGTGACGATGAACGACGGAACCCGGAGCATCGTGTAGATGAGCCCACTCGTGGCGCCGAGTGCGGCAGCGAGAACGAGGGGAAGTATCCACGCCCAGAGGCCCGTGTCGTGACCGCCTCGGGAGTTTGCCGAAAGCAGAACGAACGCGACACCCGACGCACCCATCACTCCTTCGACGGAAAGATCGATTGAACCAATCAGGATGACCAAGGTTGCACCCAGGCCAATGATGAGTGGCAGGCTCGCCTGGTTCAAGACGTTTTGCAGGTTTTCGATAGTGGCGAAACGCGGGTTGAGAATCGAGAAGATAACGATGAGAACGACCATCGCGCCGATCAGTGCAAGTGGTTCGCCAGATCCGGCGAACATCA
>RFQD01000243.1 GCA_009925875.1 Microbacteriaceae bacterium
GGCCGACCCCACCGCCGACGTCGACGCGTTCGACGCGGCGCAGAAAGTGTCAATTCTTGCCGGGCTGGCTTTTCACACGCATGTCCCGCTGGAGAAGGTGCACCGGGAGGGAATCCGTGGGGTGACCGGTCAGACCGTTGAACTCGCGCGCAAGGCGGGTTACGTGGTCAAGTTGCTCGGCATCGCCGAGCGCGTGACCGACCCGGCGACGGGTGAAGAAGGCGTGTCGGCACGTGTGTATCCGGCGCTCATTTCGCGCGAGCATCCACTCGCGGCGGTTCGCAAGGCGAACAATGCGGTCTTCGTCGAAGCCCAAGCGGCCGGCAGTCTCATGTTCTATGGGGCGGGCGCTGGCGGGCCCGAAACCGCTTCCGCCATCATGGGTGACGTTGTCTCGGCGGCTCGTCGTCACGTCATCGGTGGCCCGGGACTCGCCGAATCGAGCTACGCCACGATCCCGGTGCTCCCGATCTCGCACATCACCACGCGCTATCACGTCACATTGTCGGTGGCCGACCAGCCCGGTGTGCTCGCCACGGTCGCCAACGAGTTCAGCGCGCACGGCGTCTCGGTCGAACTCGTCGAACAGGGCGTGCTCGGCACCGAGGCGGTGCAAGCCGGGGGAGAGTCGACGGCTACGCTAGTTATCGGCACGCACGCGGCGCTCGAGTCGGATTTAGCGGCCACCGTTACTGCGCTGTCACAGCTGGATGCGGTTCGCAGCGTGGTTTCGGTCCTACGAATTGAAGGAGCCTGATGGCTAAGCAGTGGCGGGGAGTTCTGCCCGAATACGCCGACCGTCTGAACATCTCAGATGCGACCCCGATCATCACGCTCGGCGAGGGTGGAACGCCGCTCATCCCGGCCGCCGCGCTGTCGGCGCGCACCGGAGCAAACGTGTGGGTCAAATACGAGGGGATGAACCCCACGGGCTCATTCAAGGACCGCGGCATGACCATGGCCATCTCGAAGGCAGTCGAGCACGGCGCAAAGGCCGTCATCTGCGCATCCACCGGAAACACCAGTGCCTCCGCCGCCGCCTACGCGACGCACGCGGGAATCACCGCCGCGGTGCTCGTGCCCGAGGGCAAGATCTCGATGGGCAAGCTCAGCCAGGCGGTTGCGCACAACGCACAGATTTTGCAGGTGCAGGGAAACTTTGACGACTGCCTCGAGATTGCGCGGGAGCTCGCCGAGGGCTACCCGGTTCACCTCGTGAACTCGGTCAACCCCGACCGTATCGAGGGACAAAAGACGGCCGCCTACGAGGTCGTCGAGGTGTTGGGCGAGGCTCCCGACTTCCACATTCTTCCGGTCGGTAACGCCGGCAACTACACGGCGTACTTCCGCGGCTACAGCGAAGAACTCGCCCGAGGTGCCGTGTCGAAGCTTCCGCGCATGTTCGGTTTTCAAGCGGCCGGCAGCGCTCCGCTGGTTCTCGGACACGTGGTGAAGAACCCGGAAACACTGGCTAGCGCGATTCGCATCGGTAACCCAGCCTCGTGGGACTTTGCCATCGAGGCGTATGAAGCCACCAACGGGTATTTTGGCGCGATCACCGATGAGGGCATTCTCGCTGCCCAGCGCATCCTTTCGGCCGAGGTCGGAATTTTTGTCGAGCCCGCGTCGGCCATCTCGGTTGCGGGTCTGCTCGAGCGCGCCGAAGCCGGAGAGATTCCCAAGGGATCGACGGTTGTCTTGACCGTCACCGGTCACGGCCTCAAAGACCCGCAGTGGGCGCTTAAGCGCCCCGACGGCAGTGAGGTGTCGCCCACGAGTGTGCCCGTCAACGTCGAAGCCATCGCCGAGGTGCTGAGCCTCGTCAAGGGTGGCGCGCACTAATGACGGTGCCTGTTCGTTCGGTGCACGTTCGCGTCCCCGCGACGAGTGCCAACCTCGGACCCGGTTTCGACACCCTGGGTCTCGCGCTCGCTCGCTACGACGAACTCGACGTCAGTGTGCGGGATGAACCCGGCGCGTTCGTCGACGTCATTGGCGTCGGCGTGGGCGAGGTGCCGACCGACGAAACAAATCTCATCGTGCGGTCCTGTGCCTATGCATTCGAGCAACTCGGGCAAAAGATGCCCGGCCTGCACCTGCGCGCCCACAACAACATTGCACACGGTCGTGGCATGGGCTCATCCGGTGCCGCCATCGTGGGTGGCATCATGGCGGCCAAGGGTCTGCTTGCCGGAACCGTCGACGTGAGTGACGACATGCTCTTGCGACTCGCGACCGACATTGAGGGGCATCCAGACAACGTTGCACCGGCACTCTTCGGTGGCTTGACCATTG
>RFQD01000244.1 GCA_009925875.1 Microbacteriaceae bacterium
GACGACAAGAAGGGTCGCCGCCGCTAACCCGGGGGCGAGAAGAGAGGTAAAGAAATGGTGGAGTCAGTCGCACGCGTGCGTCACATCCGCGTTACCCCGATGAAGGCCCGTCGTGTCGTCAACATGATCCGCGGCAAGCAGGCCATCGAAGCCCTGGCCATTCTCAAGTTCGCGCCGCAAGACGCGAGCGAGCCCGTCTACAAGCTTGTTGCGTCGGCCATGGCCAACGCGCGAGTCAAGGCGGATTCTGCGAATGAGTTCCTGTCCGAACAAGACCTGTATGTTGCTCAGGCCTTCGTCGACGAGGGTGCCACGCTGAAGCGGTTCCGTCCGCGAGCACAGGGTCGTGCATTCAAGATTCTCAAGCGCACCAGTCACATCACGATCGTGCTCTCGACGCCCGATCAGCTCGTGACCAAGGGTGCTCCGGCCGCGAAGAAGGAGGCCAAGTAATGGGCCAAAAAGTAAACCCGTACGGCTTCCGCCTGGGTATCACGACCGACCACATCTCACGTTGGTTCTCTGACAGCACGAAGAAGGGTCAGCGTTACTCTGACTTCGTTGCCGAGGATGTGCGCATCCGCAAGATGCTCAGCGAAACCCTCGACCGTGCCGGTGTTGCCCGTATCGAAATCGAGCGCACGCGTGACCGCGTTCGCGTCGACATCTTCACGGCTCGTCCCGGTATCGTCATCGGTCGTCGTGGATCCGAGGCAGAGCGCATCCGTGCTGACCTCGAAAAGCTCACGGGCAAGACCGTTCAGCTGAACATCCTCGAGGTGAAAAACCCCGAGGCGGAGGCTCAACTCGTCGCGCAGGGTATTGCCGAGCAGCTCTCAGCTCGTGTGGCATTCCGCCGCGCGATGCGCAAGGGTCTGCAGGGCGCACAACGCGCGGGCGCCAAGGGTGTCCGTATCCAGGTCTCCGGCCGCCTCGGTGGCGCCGAAATGAGCCGTTCGGAGTTCTACCGCGAGGGACGTGTGCCTCTGCACACGCTTCGCTCGAACATCGACTACGGCTTCTACGAGGCAAAGACCACCTTCGGTCGTATTGGCGTGAAGGTCTGGATCTACAAGGGTGACATCACCAATAAAGAACTCGCTCGCGAGCAGGCAAACATGAAGCCTCAACGCAATGAGCGCGGCGACCGCGGCCCACGCCGCAACTCGGGCCCGCGGGCCGAGGCGCCGGTGGCAGCAGGAGTTGAGGCATAACCATGTTGATCCCACGTCGAGTAAAGCATCGCAAGCAGCACCACCCCGGCCGTAGTGGCGCAGCCACAGGTGGCACGAAGGTGAGCTTCGGTGAATTTGGAATTCAGGCTCTGACGCCTGCTTACGTGACGAACCGTCAGATCGAGTCCGCTCGTATCGCCATGACACGTCACATCAAGCGTGGTGGAAAGGTGTGGATCAACATCTATCCCGACCGCCCGCTGACCAAGAAGCCCGCGGAAACCCGCATGGGTTCGGGTAAGGGTTCGCCGGAATGGTGGGTCGCCAACGTCAAGCCAGGTCGCGTGCTCTTCGAGCTCAGCGGTGTCAACGAGACGATTGCGCGCGAGGCCATGATGCGCGCGATTCACAAGCTGCCGCTCAAGGCACGCATCATCAAGCGCGAGGAGGGCGACGCATAATGGCGATCGGATCGAAAGAACTCAAGCCCGTCGACCTCGACACGTTCGACAACGAGCGTCTCATCGAAGAGCTCCGTCGCGCGAAGGAAGAGCTGTTCAACCTGCGCTTCCAGTCGGCTACGGGTCAACTCGAGAGCCACGGCCGCGTGCGTGCCGTGAAGCGCGACATTGCTCGTATTTACACGGTGCTCCGCGAGCGCGAGCTCGGCATCCGCGCCACGCCGGTAGCTGGTCCCAAGGCTGCACCCAAGGCGAAGGCCGCACCGAAGAAGGCTGCTGACGCGGTCGACACCACCGAAACCACAGAGGAGACCGAATAATGGCTGACACCACCACACAGCAGGCCGACAAGGCCGAGCGCACTGTTCGCGGCTACCGCAAGATTCGTCGTGGCTACGTCACGAGCGACAAGATGGATAAGACCATCGTCGTTGAGGTCGAAGACCGCGTGAAGCACCCCCTGTATGGCAAGGTCATGCGTCGCAGCTCGAAGGTGAAGGCTCACGATGAGCTGAACACCGCCGGCATCGGCGACCTTGTTGTGATCAGCGAGACCCGTCCGTTGAGCGCCTCCAAGCGCTGGCGACTGGTCGAAATCGTCGAGAAGGCCAAGTAGCCCGCGGGCTGCTTCGTAAGAGGTAAGAGAAAATGCTTCAG
>RFQD01000245.1 GCA_009925875.1 Microbacteriaceae bacterium
AACGCAAAGGCACGCGAGGTGCGTGGAGCGCATCGCGTCGTCGTGAGAGAAGACGACTCCATCGCGAGCTTGCTGACCCATATGGGCGCGACCGCTGCCGTGGCTGAATGGAATGAGCTCCGTCAACGCCGGGAGGTTCGCGCGAATGCCAACCGGCTCGTGAACTTCGATGACGCGAACCTTCGGCGTAGCGCACAGGCGGCCGTGGCTGCGTGCGCGCGCGTCGAGCGCGCGCTCGAGATTCTCGGCGACGATGTGCCCGAGCACCTGGCGTATGCGGGCAAGTTGCGACTCGATTTTCGCGATTCGAGTCTCGATGAACTCGGTCATCATGCGAATCCACCCATGACGAAGGATGCCGTTGCGGGCCGAATTCGCCGTCTGCTGGCGATGGCGGACAAACGGGCCGCGGACTTGGGAATTGACAATACGTCAGCGAATCTGCCGGACGACCTCGACGATTAACCCTCGTAAGCTTGTTGTAACCGAACTTGTCCGCACATATCACCACAACCTAGGAGACGAGCATCATGGCCGTATACAGCCTGCCCGAATTGACGTACGACTACGCTGCGCTGGCACCACACATCAGTGCGCAGATCATGGAATTGCACCACAGCAAGCACCACGCAGCCTACGTCGCGGGGGCGAACGCGGCCCTAGAAAAGCTCGCAGAGGCGCGCGAGGCAAACGATTTCGCGAACATTAATCGACTTCAAAAGGATTTGGCTTTCCATCTCGGCGGTCACACAAACCACAGCATCTTCTGGAAGAACCTGACACCCGAGTCGCAAGAGCGTCCATCCGGTGACCTGGCGTCGGCCATCGACGAGTATTTCGGCTCATTCGACAAGTTCCGGGCACACTTCAACGCCACCGCGTTAGGCCTACAAGGCTCGGGCTGGGCATTCCTGGCATGGGATGCAATCGGTCATCAGCTGATTATTGAACAGCTGTTTGATCAGCAGGGAAACATCGCAGCGGCGACCACGCCCATCTTGATGCTCGATATGTGGGAACACGCCTTTTATCTTGACTACAAGAACGTGAAGGGCGACTACGTCACTGCCTTCTGGAACATTGTGAACTGGGACGACGTTGCTGCCCGGTTCGAGGCGGCCCGGTCTGGAGCAGCGGGCGTCCTGCTAGTCTAAGTCGGGGCATTTCGACGGGGGATGAGGCATCATCGCCCAGCGTTGCGCGCGCCCTCGTCATGTCCTTCCCTCCCATTCATTCGATTTTCTGGAGATTACTGTGACCGTAAAGGTTGGCATCAACGGCTTTGGCCGTATTGGACGAAACTACTTCCGCGCAGCTCTCGCGCAGGGGGCCGACATTGAGATTGTTGCGGTCAACGACCTCAGCGACAACAAAGGTCTCGCTCACCTTCTCAAATACGATTCGGTAACCGGTCGACTTGACGCCGAAGTGGGTCACTCGGGTGACAGCATCACGGTCAATGGCAAAAAGATTAAGGTCCTTGAAGAACGCGATCCTGCCAATTTGGGATGGGGCGACCTCGGCGTTGACATCGTCATCGAATCGACAGGTCGTTTCACCGACGCGAAAGATGCGATCAAGCACATCGAGGCCGGCGCCAAGAAGGTTCTCATTTCTGCACCTGCCACTGGTGAGGATGCGACCTTCGTTATGGGTGTCAATGAGCACCTGTACAACCCGGCGACGGACAACATCATCTCCAACGCGTCATGTACGACAAACTGCCTCGCGCCACTCGCCAAAGTTTTCAACGATAATTTCGGCATTGAGTCAGGATTGATGACGACTGTCCACGCCTACACTGCAGACCAAAATCTGCAGGATGGTCCCCACAGCGACCTCCGCCGTGCTCGTGCCGCCGCTCTCAACATCGTCCCCTCGTCGACCGGTGCCGCAAAAGCCATCGGTCTCGTTTTGCCGGAACTCCAGGGCAAGCTCGACGGTTTCGCTCTGCGAGTTCCCGTGCCGACGGGCTCCATCGTGGACCTCACCGTTGTGGCATCAAAGAAGGTCAGCAAAGACGAGATTCTGGCCGCGTACCGGGCGGCGGCTGAGGGCCCCATGAAGGGAATCCTCAAGTACACAGAAGACGAGATTGTGTCGAGCGACATCGTGACCGACCCTCACTCGTCGATCTTTGATGCGGGTCTGCTCCGTATTTTGGGCGACCAAGTCAAACTGTCGAGCTGGTACGACAACGAGTGGGGTTACTCCAACCGTCTCGTTGATTTGACCGAGTTCGTCGCGGCCAAGCTCTAATCCGTGGCGCTTCG
>RFQD01000246.1 GCA_009925875.1 Microbacteriaceae bacterium
AGATGTGTATAAGAGACAGCAATTGCCTCCTCGTCCCCCGTCTGTGCGATGCGATCGATCGCTGGTCCGCCAGGGTGACCAAGTTCGAGGAATCGCGCGACCTTGTCGAACGCCTCGCCCGCGGCGTCATCGATGGTTTCGCCGAGCATCTCGACATCGCTCGTCAGGTCGCGAACGTGCAACAACGACGTGTGCCCACCCGACACCAGCAACGCGATCGTCGGATACTCGAGCGGTTGCTCATCGGATCGGTCCCCGGCGAGCGCACCGTGCCCGTGCAGAACGTCGGCTCCCACGTGACCAACGAGATGATTGACCGCATACACGGGCTTATTGAGCGACACGGCAAGTGCCTTCGCTGCTCCGACACCGACCATGAGCGCGCCGGCAAGACCTGGACCATTGGCAACGGCAACCGCGTCGATGTCGCGGAGCGAGATACCCGCGCGCTCGACCGCTTCGCGAATCGTGGGTGCCATGGCCTCGAGGTGCGCGCGCGCCGCCACTTCGGGAACGACGCCGCCGTACCGGGCGTGCTCATCCATCGACGACGCAATGACGTTTGCGAGCAGCTCGCGACCGCGAACGATTCCAACCCCGGTCTCGTCACAACTTGACTCGATGCCGAGCACGAGTGGCGCATCCCGGTTCATTGCTGACCACCTATATCGAGACGCATGATGACCGCGTCGACATTGTCGGGTTGGTAGTACCCCTCACGCACGCCGATTTCGGCAAAACCGAGGGAGCGATACAGACCCATCGCAATGGGGTTGTCCGCGCGCACCTCGAGAAAGACGCGCTGTGCTCGTGCCTCACGAGCTGCAACAAGCAGCTCGTTCATGATGACCCGACCCACCCCGCGCCTGCGAGCCGCCGGGATAGTTGCGATGGTCTGAATGTCAGCATCGCCGGAACCTCGGGGGGCCAGGACACCCCCGTAGCCCACGATTGTTTCGGGCGCATCAGTCACGGCGACCACGTAGTGGCAGTTTTTGTCGACGAGCTCGTGATGCATGAGGTCTCGTGACCAGGCGTCGGACGCAAAAACGTCAACTTCAATCGCAAAAATCTGGTCTAGGTCAGCCTGATCGGCCCGACGAATGCGGATTCCTGCCGAGCGCGGATCGGTGGAGCCGGGCTCTCCAGGCTGGCCAGTCGGTGTCTGCTCGCTCACCTAGCTCACCCGCTTCGGGCCCGACGACATCGTCACGTCCGGTGATCGCAAATACAACGGCTCAAACGGTGGCAGGGGCGTATCGCTCTCCATCGCGGCCTGCGCGATGAGACCCAATCGACCCGCCGAAACGTGAACCGCGTCAACTCGTGGCAGGTGAGCCAGAAGCGAATCTTCTACCTTCGCGAGCGCCGGACCCTCGACGCGCACAAAGCGATTGGCGGGTCGAGCAGCCGGGTCGAGCACGACATACCGGCTCCAGGCGATTTCGCGGCGGCGCGCATCCGTTGTCACGATGAATTCCACCTCGTCGGCGAACACGTCGTCGCCGAGTTCAACGGCGACCGCATCGTGACTGACCACCGAAAGCAACGGGATGTTCGCACCGACCGAATACGCGGATGCCGCGGCCAACCCCACGCGCAACCCCGTGAACGGACCCGGTCCCACGCCGGCAACAACAGCCTCGATGTCGGAGTGCGTCACGTCGGCGAGCTCGAATGCTGCGCGAATGAGATCGCCGATGACCTCGGCGTGACGCAGGGAATCAAACTCGTTAACCTCGGCCCGAATGACGGAGCCGTCGGTCACCGCAACGCTTGTACCAATCGACGTATCGATGCAGAGTCGAATCATTCCGACCACCTCGGTCCGTGGCCCGTTATGGTGACCGTGCGTGTTTCGACGATGGTCTCGTCGGGTGACGCCTCGTCGTCGGGGTCGCCATCGTCGTCGCCCGCGCGCGCGCCAGCGCCGTGCGGGCGCTCAATTTCCACGTCGAGCCATGATTCGGTGAGTGATTCAACGAGACCGCGGCCCCACTCGACAACCGTGATCGAGCGGGCGAAGTCGATATCAAGGTCGTCGAGTTCCACCGCGTTCGACAGTCGGTAGGCGTCGACGTGCACGAGCGGTGCGCCACCATTCAGGCTCGGGTGTGTGCGGGCGAGAACGAATGTCGGACTCGTCACGGGGCCACGAACGTGGAGACCCTCGCCGATACCCCGCGTCAGGGTGGTCTTTCCCGCGCCGAGGGGCCCGGTCAGTACGAGCACGTCACCGGCCTGGAGCGAGCGCGCGAGTTCGACTCCG
>RFQD01000247.1 GCA_009925875.1 Microbacteriaceae bacterium
CGGCCGCGTCGACCTCGGCAAGAACGTCGGCCTCGAGGGCATCCATTTCTTCGGCGGTGTGACCGTTGGCAATGAGGTGCTCGCGGAACAGAACGAGCGGGTCTTTCTTGAGCCACTCCTCGCGCTCGTCGGCGGGGCGATAGTCCGTGCCCAAGCGCAGACCTTCCGAGTGCTCGTTGTAGCGATAGGTCACGACCTCGATGAGCGTGGGACCTTCGCCAGCACGGGCGCGAGCCACAGCGGTTGAGACTGCCTCGTAGACGGCGAGAACGTCTTGTCCGTCTTCGACCCGCACGCCGGGAATCCCGAAACCGGCAGCGCGCTCGGCGATCACGCCGGAGGTCACGGTGTGGGCCGGGGTGGACAGCGCGTACTGGTTGTTTTCACACAAGAAGATGACCGGCAGGTTCCAGACGCCCGACATGTTCATCGATTCGTAGAGAACGCCCTGGTTGGCGGCTCCGTCACCAAAGAAGGCAAGTGCGACCGTGTCGCGACCGAGAACCTTGGACGAGAGGGCCGCGCCCATCGCGATCGGGATGGACGAACCCACGATGCCCGATTCGCCGAGACTTCCGACAGCAAAGTCGGCGAGGTGCAGAGAGCCTCCCTTGCCCTTGCACACACCGCCCGACTTGCCCTGCAGCTCGGCCATGAGGGGCCCGAGCGGGGATCCCTTACCGATGGGGTGACCGTGACTACGGTGGTTCCCCGTCATGTAGTCGTTGTCCGACAGAGCCATGGTGGCACCGACGACCTGAGCCTCCTGGCCGATGCTCGTGTGCACCGTGCCGGGGATGTGGCCCCGCTTGACCATCTTGGACGCGCGCTCGTCAAATGCGCGGATGCGCAACATGCGTCGCTGCATTTCCAGCTTGTCGTCGTCGCTGAGGGCCATGTCGGTTCCTCCTTGGTTTGTTGGTAAAAGTGTGATTTGTATATCTATTCAATTCTTGATTATTCATGCTACACGCTGCATACAAGTACCGCAAGTACCGTCAGGTACTGATTTTTTATGCGCGCCTATCTCGACCGGGGAAGCAGCCCTCCCACTCCGGGGATGACGAACGTGGGCCGAAATTCGTGGGCCGTGTGCTCGACGTCGGCCAGCTGTGAATCACCCGTCAACACCAGCGCCGACTTCATGCCGGCGTTGACCGCCATGCGGATGTCGGTCTCGAGTCGGTCGCCCACCATGACCGTGTTCGCGGGCTCCACTCCGAGATGTGCGACAACCGTGTCGATCATGATGCGGTCGGGCTTACCCATGTTTGCAACACACGTGACGCCAGCCGAAGCTTCGATGGCGGCCACGATGGCAGCGGCATCCGGTTCACCCTTTCCACCCGGGAACGGGCAGTAACGGTCGGGGTTGGTCGTAATCAGTTTCACGTGGTCGCGTTGCCACAGGGCGTCGAAGGCAATCTGCAGTTTGCGATAGGTAAACCCACGGTCGTAGCTCGCGACAACGACATCAATCTCCGCGGGGTCTTCCGAGAGCCGGATTCCCGCCTCGCGCAGCGCATTGACGAGCGGCTCCTCAGCAATCGGAAAAACGACCGCGTCAGGGTGGTGTTGCTTCAACCAGAGCACGGTTGTGACAACCGTGTTGATGATTTCGTCGCGCTCGACCTCAATCCCTAAGCCCGTGAGCTTGGTGATGTACATGTCGGGGTCGCGCGTCGGATTGTTCGACAAGAACACCGTCTTGGCGCCCTGGTTTCGCAGCGTCTCGATGAGCTCACGTGCATCGGGTAGCAGTTCACTCCCAAGGTAGATGGTGCCATCGAGGTCAAACAGGTACGCATCAAAGAAGGTATCCGGACCGACGAGCTCGATTGTCGAGTCAGCCATGGCTGGCCTCCCGAGCCGCGGCGGCAAAGACCGGACGAAGTGCCGGATAGATCTGGCGATACACACCGAAAAGCGAGTCGTAGGTCTCGCGCAGATGGGCCTGGGGCTCGTAGCGCGTTCCGACGTTCGTCATCGCCGCGGCGGCCTCCGCCGTCGAGGCATAAATTCCGGCGCCCACGGCAGCCAGGACGCCCGCACCCAATGCGGTCGCTTCGTCACTGCCCGCAAGAACGACGGGTCGTTGCAAAATGTCGGCGAAGAGCTGACACCACACGGGGCTTCGCGTGCCACCGCCCATCGCGATGAATTCCGAGATGGGCGCAGGCAGACTGCGCTCGGCCTCTTCCAAACACACGCGCAGTTCAAACGCAATTCCCTCGAGCACGGCCCGGTAG
>RFQD01000248.1 GCA_009925875.1 Microbacteriaceae bacterium
GCCTCCCGTAGGAGTCTGGGCCGTGTCTCAGTCCCAGTGTGGCCGGTCACCCTCTCAGGCCGGCTACCCGTCGTCGCCTTGGTGAGCCGTTACCTCACCAACTAGCTGATAGGCCGCGAGTCCATCCATGACCGAAATTCTTTCCACCCTCAGGAGATGCCTCCAAGGGTCGTATCCGGTATTAGCTACAGTTTCCCGCAGTTATCCCAGAGTCATGGGCAGGTTACTCACGTGTTACTCACCCGTTCGCCACTAATCCACCAGAGCAAGCTCCGGCTTCATCGTTCGACTTGCATGTGTTAAGCACGCCGCCAGCGTTCGTCCTGAGCCAGGATCAAACTCTCCGTAAAAAATGTTTATCGCCGGCAAGCCGACGACACATCTAATCTGCGTCTTCAACCGGAATAGGGTCGAAGATCGCGAGTTTGAAACTGACAAAACAGAACAGTCATTGCTGACATGTTTTGTTGTCTAATTTTTTTCCAAAGGAATCTCTTCACTAGCAAAAGCTAGTGCCGAGGTTTTTGGCATTTGACATTGTGCACGCTGTTGAGTTCTCAAGGATCGGGTGCTCCTGAACCCAGACCCTGGGGCCGTGGTTGAGGGCAACTGTCCTAGCCTATGACGGGATAGCGGATTCGCGCAAATCAAGGGCGCACCAGTTGGCACTCCCCCAGTCGGTGCATCTTCGCATCGCCACAGGCTGCAGTCTCTATCCCACCGAGGTGTGATGTCGACCTGTCGTTTCCACTTGAGGTGAGTCACTTTCGCGTCTCAAACCTTTGGGGCAACGAGTCATTAGATTACGCGTTGGGGAGGGTCCCGCCAAATCACTGCCGATTCCCGGGCGTGTCGCTGGTGTCGGAGGCGAAACCGGAGGGGCGCATCCACCCGCTATTCGACGAAGACGCCGGCGAGGGTCTTCTTCCCGCGACGCAAGACCGCCATGCGGGAGGGCAGAACGTGGGGCTCGAGCAGAGCATCCGCCCCCTCGATCTTGACGTTGTTGATGTAGACGCCACCCTCGTCGATCGCGCGACGTGCGGCCGAGAGGCTCGCGACGAGCTCGGTGTCGACCAGCAGTTGAGCGACGGGGGTGGATGCGGGACTCGTCGTGTTGGGTAACTCGCGCAGCGCCGACTCGAGTGTGGACGCGTCGAGGGCGGCGATGTCTCCCTGGCCGAAGAGTGCCTCGGCCGCGGCGATGGCCGCGTTGGTTGCGTCGACGCCGTGCACGAGTGCGGTGACCTCGAACGCGAGCGTGCGCTGTGCTGCGCGGCGGAACGGCTCGGTGGCCACGGCTTCGGAAAGTGCATCCAGCTCGGTGCGGGTCAAGAACGTGAAAACCTTCAGCCGATCGATGACGTCGGCATCGTCGGTGTTGAGCCAGAACTGGTAGAACGCGTAGGGCGAAGTCATCGTCGCGTCGAGCCAGACCGCGTTGCCCTCGCTCTTGCCGAACTTGGTTCCGTCGGAGTTGGTGATGAGCGGGGTGCCGATGGCGTGAACGCTCGCACCTTCAGCCTTGTGGATGAGGTCGGTACCGCTCGTGAGGTTGCCCCACTGGTCGCTGCCGCCGGTCTGCAGCACGCAGCCGTACTGGCGGTAAAGCTCGAGGAAGTCCATGCCCTGCAGGATCTGGTAGCTGAACTCGGTGTAGGAGATACCGGCGTCGGAGTTGAGTCGTGCCGAGACCGCATCCTTCTTCAGCATCGTGCCGACCCGGAAGTACTTGCCGATTTCGCGCAAGAAGTCGATGGCCGAGAGCGGGGCGGTCCAGTCGAGGTTGTTCACCATGCGCGCGGCGTTGTCGCCCTCAAAACTGAGAAAGCGACGGATCTGACTCTCGAGGTAGCCAACCCACTCGGCAACCGTCTCACGTGTGTTCAGTGTGCGCTCGGCCGTGGGGCGTGGGTCACCGACGAGTCCGGTCGAGCCCCCGACGAGTCCGAGTGGTTTGTGACCGGCCAGCTGGATGCGCCGCAGCAGCAACAGTTGCACCAGGTTGCCCAGGTGCAGACTTGGCGCGGTCGGGTCGAAGCCGCAGTAATAGGTGATCGGCTCGCCGGCGAGGAGCATCTTGAGCTCATCGGCGTCGGTCGAGACGTGGATGAGTCCGCGCCAGACGAGTTCGTCCCACAGGGTGTCGAACGAGCTGTCGTTGCGCTGGGGTGCGGGTGCGGTCGGTGTGCCGGTCGGTGTGCCGGCGGAAGTCTGGTCAGTCATTTAGTCTGTGGCGCCTAACGAGA
>RFQD01000249.1 GCA_009925875.1 Microbacteriaceae bacterium
CCGCAACAACTCTTGGTCGAATTCCTGAGAGTTGGTGATTGTTGCCAAGAATCGATGCTCCAGAAAATCTCCGGCCGATTTGGCGAGTTTGATTCCCTCTGGAGTAAGGGAGGTTAGCAAACGTTTGCCGTCCCCAGGCGATTGATGCGTGGACACTAAGTCTCTGTCGAGGAACCAGCCGATTCTCTTGCTTACAGCGCCTTTTGTTACACCCAAAGCCTCGGCAAGCCGGGTGACGTCGATCTCTTTAGTTTCAAGCACGATCAAAAGAAACACGAACTGGCTATGGGTGAGTCCGAACTCTCTTCGAAGCAGGGAGTCGGCCTGACCGTTCATCTCTCGAACAAGGTCGTTGAGTAGAAAACTGATTCTATTTTCAACCATTGATTTAGTTTACATGTATACAATAATGTTTACTTGTAAACCTAAAATAAGCGAAGTGGGAAGTGATGGCAAGAGTGCAAAGCGAGAGACTGACCGCAGTACCCGAAGAAGGTTTCGTTCTATTTCTTATTGGAATGAGATTCAACAACCTTTTCGCAGTCCACCGCTGGTTGCCCGTATTTCTTGCGATGCCCAGGATGCTCAAAGAGCTTTACATAAACAGCGACTTGGGTTTCAAATCCCATGAAATGTGGGTGGGTCGCACTTTGATCTTGGTTCAGTACTGGGAGAGTTCGGAGAAACTTATCCAATACGCAAAAGGCAAGGATTCAGAGCACTTGCCGGCTTGGCGAGCTTTCAATCAAGCTGCGATGAAATCCAGTGCAGTCGGAATCTGGCACGAGACCTATGTGGTTGACAAAGGCAAGACTGAGAATGTCTACGTGAATATGCCCAAGTTTGGCTTCGGCAAAGTTGGCAAGCTCGTTCCTGCTCAGGGCAAGCGCAATAGCGCCGAACGCCGCTTGTCAGGGGAGTAGCGAAACCGAGAGCAATCCGGGAATTTTCTCTGCGGAGGATGGGGGTCCCTGGCGGCGACGCGATGCGTCGCACTGAGCCATGGGACCAACTCACCCCGTCGGGGTTCGAATCCCGCGATCCAGCCATCAAATGCGAAAGCGCCCCAAAAAGGAGCGCTTTTGCATTTGGCGGAGAATGGGGGATTCGAACCCCCGAGGGCTTTCACCCAACACGCTTTCCAAGCGTGCGCCATAGGCCACTAGGCGAATTCTCCAGATCGAGCACGACCGAACTTCCGATTGCGCCCTGAACATTCTAGAGGTCGCTGCGCAGCCATAATCCCCGGCCCACTTGCTTGACATGCGTCAAAACACCTCCCTACACTCATGTAGAATGAATATTCGTTATTCGAATGGTCATTCATTTCGAACTTAGGTTCTCAAGGAGGAGACGCGATGAACCAATTCGCGCAGATTGCCGACCCAACGGATCTCGACCGAATCCGTGAGGTTATTGCGGCGTCTCCGCGACCCGAAGCGCTTGTTTCTCTGGGTATTCAGCGCATGCAGATTTCCGACACCGCCGCCGATGCGGCGGGCGACGAGCTCACCACCCTGTTGCGTCAAGCGGGAAAGACCGTGGATGGCGCACGCGTTGTCGTGCTGGTCGACGCGACTCCCATCTTCAAGGGCACCGACAACGTAAAAGACCGTGTTGTCGCGCAACTAGAACGGCGTTTTTCCGTGAATCGCGTGGTTTTGGGTGACGAAAACCACCTTTACGCCGACGATTCTGCATTGGATGCCGCGACGGCCGCGCTCGCCGGAGCCGACGGCCTAGTTTCGGTGGGTTCGGGCACGATTTCGGACATCGCCAAGGTTGCGAGTCACCGAGCGGGCAACATCCCCTTTGTTTTGGTGCAGACCGCGGCCTCGGTTGATGGCTACACCGACAATGTCTCGGTGGTGCTGCGCGCCGGCGCCAAACGCACGATCGATTCGCGTTGGCCCGACGTGGTACTTGCCGACACCGAGGTCATCGCGACCGCGCCGAAAGAGCTCAATACCTCGGGTTTTGGCGAGTTACTGTCTCTTTTTACTGCGCCCGCGGACTGGTGGCTCGCCAGCCAGGTGGGCACTGACTCCAGCTTTCACTCCACGCCCCGTGACCTCCTGCTGACGTTTGCCGGCAATCCGGGTGAATGGGGTGCCGGAATCGGTGATGGCAACGCGGAAGCCGTGAATCAATTGACCAAGGTGCTCGCAATTCGGGGCATTGGTACGGGAATCGC
>RFQD01000250.1 GCA_009925875.1 Microbacteriaceae bacterium
CACGGTGTCGACTCGCTCAACGTGGCGAGCGCGGCTGCCGTGGCACTCTATGCCCTCACCGAGGTGTCGTAGATGACCCGCGTCTCGCCTGCCGTCTATCGACGACGCCGTCTCGTCGTCTTTGGAACAACGGGCGTTGTTGTCACATTGCTCGGCAGCGCAACCATCATCGGAATTGCGCCTCTTCCGCCCGCGAGTATCACCGCGGTCACAGCGACAGACCTCACAAACGAGACCGCGCAACTCGACATTCCCCAATTTGGAACGACGGTGTTCGAAGCAGACGGGTTCGGCATTCTCGCGCAGGCGAAGATCGACACTCCTGCGCCGATCGCGAGCATGGCAAAACTGATTACCGCCCTCGTTGTGCTCGACGCGCGACCCATTCAACCCGGCGCTCCGGGACCGAGCATTTCTTTCGACGCAACCGATGTCGCGGAATTGACGCGCAGCATCGAGAACGACGAATCACGCGCAGACGTCATCGACGGAATGTCACTGAGCGAGCGCGACGTCATCACGGTGATGCTCGTCAAATCGGCGAACAATTATGCGCTTTCACTTGCTCGATGGGCGTTTGGTTCCGAGGACGCCTACGTGAGCGCGGCTAATGCGTGGCTTCACAAGAACGGATTTGAATCCACGGTTGTCACAGACGCGAGTGGGTTGAGTCCGGAGACGCAAAGCACACCCCGAGAGCTGCTCGAGATTGGAGCGAGATCACTTGACAACGAGGTCATTGCCACCGCCGTCGCGAAAGTGAGCACATCCATTGACCCGATCGGAACCATCGAAAACAGCAACAAGCTTCTCGGAACTCTCGGGGTCAACGGAATCAAGACGGGAACAACTGATGAGGCCGGTGCGTGCTTATTGTTTTCGTCCATGCTTCCCGTGGGCACGACGAGCGTGCGCATCGTGGGCGTGACACTTGGTGCACCCAGCCACCCGGAATTGGACGACGCGTTGACCGGATTGTTATCGACAATCCAAGCCGGATTTCATGAGGTGACTCCGGTGACGTCGGGGAAAGCGGTGGCGACGGCAGTGACCGCGTGGGGAACATCGACGAACCTCATTGCGCAGGACACCGTCTCACAACTCGTGTGGTCAGACACGCCAGTTACGCTCTCCACGGCGACTTCCGTGTCGGCAACCGGAAGCCTAGGCTCCGGCGCGGGAGAGGTGGCCGTGACTATCGGCTCAGAGACAACCCGAGTCGCGCTGACCCGAGAGACCGAAATGAGCGATCCTGGTTTTGCCTGGCGCGTCGCTCATATTGATCTGCTGTTCTCTCACTAGCCTCGTTTCATGTCGTGCATTCGCTTCAATACTCCGGCACAAATGCGCCAGCTTGATTCCCTCATGGCACAGCCCGCATTGGGCGCGGAAGCCGTATCCGGTTTTCTGTCACCCGAAGTGACGGAGTCCAAGATTGCCAGACTGCGGTCGATGGCCTCGGATCGCAATCCGAAGATTCGAGAGAGCGCAGCTCTTCACAAGCACACGCCAGAGGAATGCTTTCTGTCGCTTGCCCAGGACCGAGTCGAGAGTGTCCGCGTGTGTGTGGCACGTAACGAGGCAACACCGTGCGATGTGCTGCGCCTTCTCGCGAAAGACGCAAGTGCGACCGTGCGGTCCTGGGTTGCCGTAAATTTCTTTATCCCCAACGACGCAATGAACCTACTTGCCGAAGATTCCGACGCCACGGTGCGTGCTCTTGTGGCATGGAAGATGTCCCTAGCGACAGAAACCGAGACGGCGCTGCTGGCGCAATCTCTCCCGAATTAGTCGCGAAGCCGCGGCGGACGTCAACGGGCGAGCCACGAACACCGGACCGGCGTCAAACAGAAATCCTCCCCGCCACTCGAACGGGGAGGATTTATTCTGCGTGCGCGAGGGGGGACTTGAACCCCCACGCCCTAACGGGCACTAGCACCTCAAGCTAGCGCGTCTGCCATTCCGCCACCCGCGCAGGTGACGATGCGAAACGCATCGAGAGATGACACTACCACGAATAGTCACACGTGTTTCGCCCACGGATCACGGCAAGTAGCCCAGTAATATCGGCAGTGCGCACGACCGGCGATGGCCGTGACGCGCGGTATCCCATCATCGGTTGACCG
>RFQD01000026.1 GCA_009925875.1 Microbacteriaceae bacterium
CTCCGGGCCGGCCCGGAGTTGTGACGTTTACCAGCGAAGAACAGCTTCTGAGCATGGTCGATGAGGCCACCCGTCACGACGTGTTGGAAAAGGACGAGCGGGCACTCATTCACTCCGTCTTCGAATGGGACGACACGATCGTGCGCGAGGTGATGGTGCCACGCGTTGACATGGTCACGGTTGACCTCGACACCAGCCTTTCTCATGCAGCGACCCGATTTTTCGAATCGGGATATTCCCGCGTGCCGGTGCGCGGTTCACGTGATGACGATGTGCGCGGCATCCTCTATCTGCGCGATGTCTCCCGCCGACACATCGAAAATCCTCGCGGCTGGGCAAAAGAAAAAGTCTCCGACTTGTTGCGCCCCGTCATTTTCGTCCCCGAATCCAAAAAGGTCGATGACACGCTGCGTCAAATGCAAGTCGAGTCCACGCACATCGCCATCGTCATCGACGAACACGGGGGTGTTGCGGGACTGGTGACGTTGGAAGACATTATCGAAGAGCTCGTCGGCGACATTGTGGATGAGCACGACCGTGGTGGCGCCGAATCGGTTGATCTGGGAGATGGGTCGTATCGAGTCAGCGCGCGAATGAACACGGAGGACCTGGGCAAGCTTTTCGGCATCGAACTGGACGACGAGGACGTGGATTCGGTGGGCGGACTTCTTTCGAAAGAGTTGGGTCGCGTTGTCGAAGTCGGCGATTCGGCGATCGTCAGTGGTCTCATCCTGACCGCGGATCCGAGCGGAGCACGCGGCAAACTTGTCACGCGAGTTCGAGTTGAAATGACGCAAGAACTGCGCGATGCACGCGAAGTCTTCACGACCGAAAATGAGGATGAGTAATGACGCGACCGCGCAAGAATTCTGCTGATGAGTCGTCTGCCCTCGACTACCGCAGCGGCTTCGTCTCGTTTGTGGGACGACCCAACACGGGAAAATCCACACTGACGAATGCGCTCGTTGGCGAGAAAGTTGCCATCACCAGTTCAAAGCCACAGACCACACGACACGTGATTCGCGGGATTGTGTCTCGCCCGCACGGACAACTCATCGTGGTCGATACACCGGGTATCCATAGACCGCGCACGCTTCTCGGCGAACGATTGAATGCACTCGTGCAATCAACACTCGGTGACGTCGACGTGATTGGAATGTGTTTTCCTGCGAACGAACCGGTCGGACCGGGTGATCGGTTTATCAACGAGCAGTTGGAGAGTTTCCCTCGTGCCGTCAAGATCGCCATCGTGACCAAGACGGACACCGTCGCGTCGGAGCAGGTGGCCCAACGCCTTCTCGACGTTAACGAGTTGCGCGATTGGGCCGCGCTGATTCCCGTTTCGTCGGTGGCGGGAATCGCTCTGGACGTCTTATCTGATGAGCTCGTCTCGCTCTTGCCCGTGGGGCCCATGCTGTATCCCGCGGACACAACGACGGATGACGAGACGCACAAACGCGTTGCGGAGCTCATCCGTGAGGCGATTCTTGAAGGCGTTGATGACGAGTTGCCTCACTCGCTCGCCGTCACGATTGATGACATCCTGCACCGCGAAGACAAGGACATGATGGACGTGTACGCGAACGTTTTTGTCGAACGCGATAGTCAAAAGGGAATCATTATTGGCAAAGGAGGCGAGAGACTTCGCGACATCGGTGCTCGGTCCCGAGTCGAAATCGAATCGCTTTTGGGATCCCCTGTCTTCTTGTCATTACGCGTCAAGGTCGCCAAAGACTGGCAACGAGACCCCAAGTTGCTCAACCGCCTAGGCTTTTAATCGGTGGAATCCACTTGCAGGACGGTGTTAGCCTGTTGTCATGTCGGGTGGTCTGCTTCTTCTTAGTTGCCGCGGCGGGGCGCGAATCTAGCCTCCCTCGTCGCGGAGCTTTCGTTGGCTTTCCCACTACCGCGAAGAGAGAACAGCATGAAGAACCACCAGAAGCCAAGCTCGATGCCCGTGCACAAGTATCGTCCGTATCACGAGAGCCTCGGGATTGACCTCATCGACCGCACGTGGCCGTCTCGGCGCATCGACAAGGCGCCTCGTTGGTGTGCGGTTGACTTGCGTGATGGCAACCAGGCGCTCATCGACCCCATGAGCCCTGAGCGCAAGCGCATCATGTTCGATTTGCTGGTGCGCATGGGCTACAAAGAAATCGAGGTTGGCTTTCCCTCCGCCAGTCAGACCGACTTCGATTTCGTGCGCTCGCTCATTGACGAGAACGCTATTCCCGACGACGTGGTCATTCAGGTGTTGACGCAGTCGCGAGACCACTTGATTGAGCGCACCTATGAGTCCATCGCCGGTGCGAAGCACGCCGTCGTGCACCTCTACAATTCCACGAGCATCCTGCAGCGGGAAGTCGTCTTCCGAGAAGACAAGCAAGGCATCATTGACATCGCACTGCACGGTGCACGCTTGTGTCGGGAGTTGGAGAAGACGATTCCCGAAACCACCGTGTACTACGAATACTCGCCAGAGAGTTTTACGGGCACCGAGCTCGAGTTTGCGGCCGAGATATGCAACAAGGTCATCGACGTCTTCGAACCGACGCCGGATCGCAAAGTCATCATCAACCTTCCCGCGACGGTGGAGATGGCAACTCCCAACGTCTACGCCGATTCGATTGAGTGGATGAGCCGCCACCTCACACCGCGTGAGAACATCATCCTCTCGCTCCACCCGCACAACGACCGCGGTACCGCCATCGCTGCCGCTGAACTCGGCTACATGGCCGGAGCCGATCGGATTGAAGGGTGCCTCTTCGGTAACGGTGAGCGCACCGGAAACGTCGACCTCGTCGCTCTCGGCATTAACCTCTTCACGCAGGGAATCGACCCGCAGATTGATTTTTCTAACCTGGATGAAGTGCGTCGCACGGCCGAGTATTGCAATCAGCTCAAGGTGCACGAGCGCAGTCCGTGGGCGGGCGACTTGGTTTACACGGCCTTCAGCGGCTCTCACCAAGACGCCATCAAGAAGGGCTTTGAGGCGATGGCCGCCGATGCCGCGGCCCGGGAGACTCACGTCGACAATCTGGTCTGGGCCGTCCCGTATCTTCCGGTAGATCCGAAAGACCTTGGTCGCACTTATGAAGCCGTCATACGGGTCAACTCACAGTCGGGTAAGGGCGGCGTTGCCTACTTGCTCAAGAAGGATCACGCTCTCGACTTACCGCGTCGACTGCAGATTGAATTCTCCGGAGTAGTTCAGGCAAAGACCGATGCCGAAGGTGGCGAAGTATCGAGCGACGAATTGTGGCGTATCTTTCAGGACGAATACTTGCCCGCCGCGCACGCAGACGACAAGTGGGGTCGATTTGAGCTCCACGGGACGCGCACCGAGAGTGACTTTTCGGGCACGGTGAAACTCAGTGTGGATCTTCGCGACGGCGATGAGGTCGCTCGCCATGAGTCGGAAGGCAATGGCCCGATCGACGCGTTCATCAAGCTGATGGGTCACAACGGTCTTACGGTGGAGCTCTTCGATTATGTTGAGCACACGCTCGCAGCAGGCGGGGACGCGCGAGCTGCGGCGTACGTCGAACTTTCGGTGAATGGCCTACGACTGTGGGGAGTGGGAATTGATTCCGATATTTCCACCGCGACCCTCAAAGCCGTTGTCTCCGCAATCAACCGTGCAGTGCGACTCGAAACGACGAATGCGGTGCCGGTTTAGCTCTTTGCTTCTTTCGCGTTTTCTCGCGCGTGGTTGAATCGGCGGAGTCCAATCAACACGACGGCAATCAGTCCGACGCCGACCGTGATGAAGGCAATCATCGAATCTTGTGAGCCTAATCCTCGGGCAACCCCGTAAAGCAGCGAGAACAACCCACCGAGCAACAATCCGTTGGCCATCACGCGATTTCGATTCTCCAGCACGACGCTGAGCCCGAGGAAGGTCACGGCGGCGATGGTGACGACAATCGTGACGACTCGGTTGTGTGACTGCTGAGAAAGTTGGTAGGCCTGCTCCAAAGTATCAATCTTTGCCTGGTCCGCCGCCGTGGGCACCTTGTCTGCCAACGTGTTGTAAATGTCGTTAATGGCCTGCGGGTACACGGGTTCGGGATAGAACGCATCAATCCCAAATCCAACAAAAAAAGCAATCATGAGGCCGACAAAAATCGTGAAAATGATTCGGAAGACTTGATTTTCCATACAGCCACCCTAACTTGGCTACGACCGTCAACGTGGTAGAAATTGACTCATGGACCCGCTAGCAATCGAAGTCCCCTCCTGGGTTGACGTTGCGGCGATTGGGGTGGGAAGCCTGCAAGGCGCCATGTATGCCGCGCAATTCCGCGACCGGCAACTCGACTTGTTGGGTGTGGCCATGATTGGCACCGCGACGGGCCTCGGGGGAGGGTTTCTTCGTGACATTCTTTTGCACTCGTTCACAAAATCGACTGGGTCATCACCATCGCGGATGCTCTCACAATCGGACTGTTCGGCGCCATCGGTGTCGCGGCGGCACTTGCGCAAGGTCTTCCACCCGTTCCGGCAATCTTTGTGGGAACGGTGTCCGCCGTGGGAGGGGGAGTCATCCGAGACATCCTGCTCAATACTCCGATTGCTGTGATGCATGTGGGATCGCTCTATGCCGTGGCGGCGGCATCCGGGACCCTGATATTCGTCATATTGCGTGCGCTCGGGAACTCGGTCGACGTGAGTGCCGTGGCGTGTGTGGCCGTGACGGCCGCGATTCGCATCCTTGCTGTTCGTTTTCACTGGTCACTTCCGGAGCAGCGCGT
The DNA here is from genome assembly GCA_009925875.1 of Microbacteriaceae bacterium. Classification (GTDB taxonomy): domain Bacteria; phylum Actinomycetota; class Actinomycetes; order Actinomycetales; family Microbacteriaceae; genus RFQD01. The sequence goes on from RFQD01000026.1 coordinate 4,755, forward strand.
TATTCGCGGGATACGCCAACCCAAGCTCGTTCGCCCAGCAGACTTGACCGGCCCTATCGACACCCCGCGTGACCTCTAGCGCGCCCCGTCGCCTTCCCTCGTCACACGGCGGATAATGGAACGTGCCCACTTATCGCGACGAAGGAATCATTCTTCGCACATTTAATTTGGGTGAGGCCGACCGCATTGTGACCATCCTCACGCGAAGTCATGGCAAGGTGCGGGCTGTGGCGAAAGGTGTTCGACGCACGGCATCGAAGTTTGGCTCGCGACTTGAACCGTTCATGGTGACGGATGTGCAGTTTTATCAGGGACGATCGTCACTCGACACGATTCAACAAGCCGAAACACTCGGACCATATGGCGCCGATATTGCCGGACACTATGACAGGTTTACTGCCGCCAGTGTGATGGCGGAGACGGCTGAACGGCTCACCGACGCCGAGAAGGCGACAAATCAATACACGCTCCTTCTGGGTGCTCTTCGGTCTCTCTCTCGAGGTGAGCACGCGCCCCACCTCACTCTCGATTCGTACCTCATGCGAGCCTTCTCGCTCGCCGGTTGGTCGCCGAGTCTTGACACGTGTTCCCGATGCGGTAGCCCCGAAGATCTCACGGCTTTCGTCGTCCATTTCGGCGGGATGGTCTGTGCGACGTGTGCCCCGCCTGGTTCCGCGCGCGTTGGATCGGACACCGTTGAGATTTTCGAAGCCTTGCTCACGGGTCAGTGGGATTTTCTCGAGTCGGTTGATCGGCGTCATCTCGCACGCGTGTCATCGTTAATTTCTGCTCACACGCAGTGGCATCTCGAGCGGGCACTCAAGTCACTAGAGCATGTTGCACGATGACAGTCGGCTACACACATAAAGACGCGGTCGAGTTTCGGCCGCTCGATTGGACAGGTGAGATACCGCCACGTTTTCCGGTCGGTTCCGTACCTCGGCACGTCGCCATCGTGATGGATGGAAACGGTCGTTGGGCAAACCAGCGTGGGCTGACACGTGTCGAGGGTCATCGAGCGGGCGAGGCAGCGTTGCTCGATGCGGTGGCGGGGGCAATTCAAGCCGGGGTTACCTACTTGTCGGTTTACGCGTTTTCAACGGAGAACTGGAAGCGTTCACCCGACGAAGTGAGGTTCTTGATGGGCTTCAATCGGGATGTTCTCCACCGGCGACGCGACCAGCTCAACGAATGGGGAGTCCGAGTGCGCTGGGCGGGCCGCACTCCGAAGCTGTGGCCCTCCGTCATCAACGAACTGAAATTCGCCGAGCAACTCACGAAACGTAATTCGACCCTCACGCTGACGATGTGCGTGAACTATGGCGGTCGAACCGAGATTGCCGACGCTCTTCGACAGATTGCCGAACAGGTCGCAATCGGGAAGATTGCCCCACACGCCGTGAGTGAGAAGCTGATTCAACGTTCGTTGTATGTTCCCGACCTGCCCGACGTGGATCTCTTTGTTCGCTCGAGCGGGGAACAACGCACATCAAACTTCTTACTCTGGCAATCGGCCTATGCCGAAATGGTTTTTCTCGATACGCTCTGGCCCGACTTTGGACGCAATGACCTGTGGCGCGCGATAGAACTGTACGTCACGCGGGATCGTCGGTTTGGTGGGGCTATCGACAAGCCCGCAAGCGACGCGTAGACGGGCAGTCTTCCGGCTGCATGGGGGATACTTGACCAGCAAGGTTAACGAGGTCTTATGAGTCTGGTCAGTGAAGTCACGCCCCCCGCGGCGGTCGTTCCCGAGGGGGGCAGCGCTGCCACGCTCAAGATCGGGCCCATCAACCCCGCCGTTCCCGTCGTGCTCGCCCCGATGGCGGGCATCACCAACATGGCGTATCGGCGGTTATGTCGCGAGCAAGGTGCCGGTGTTTTCGTGAGCGAGATGATCACGTCGCGAGCCTTGGTCGAGAGAACACCGGGCTCGATGTTGCTCATCCAGAGTCATCCGAGTGAGTCGGTGCGATCGATCCAACTCTATGGAGTGGACCCCAAGACGGTGCGCGAAGCCGTCACCATGCTCGTCGCGGAGGACCGAGCCGACCATATCGATTTGAACTTTGGCTGCCCCGTTCCTAAGGTCACTCGAAAGGGTGGCGGCGCGGCATTGCCATGGAAGCGAACCCTGTTTCGGTCGATTGTCGAAGAAGCGGTCCGGGCAGCCGGTGATGTTCCGCTCACCGTCAAGATGCGCAAGGGAATCGACGCAGACCACCTGACCTTTATCGAAGCAGGCAAAGCGGCAGAGGGCGCCGGCGCGGCGGCCATCGCGCTGCATGGGCGCACCGCGAGCGAGTTCTATTCCGGCAACGCGGATTGGAACGCTATCGGGGAGCTCAAGAGCGCAATCGCATCCGTGCCCGTGTTAGGGAACGGCGACATCTGGAGCGCCGAAGACGCGGTGCGCATGGTGGAACAGACGGGCTGCGACGGAGTTGTCGTGGGGCGCGGTTGCCTCGGTCGACCGTGGCTTTTCGCCGACTTGGAGGCAGCATTTCGAGAGCGTGCTGGTGAATCGACCCATCATTCCCGGGCGACACCATCGTTAGGGTATGTCGCTGCCACTCTCCGACGACACCTCGAACTCCTGAGTGAATTCCTTGGCGACGAATCACATGCCAGTCGGGACATTCGCAAACACATGGCCTGGTATTTCAAGGGATATCCCGTGGGAGGAGATCTGCGAAGTCAGTTTGCCCAAGTCACGAGCCTGCAACATCTTGATGACCTCATTGGGATGCTCGACCTCGAAGCCCCCTATCCCGGTATTGGAGCAGAAGGCCAACGCGGTCGGCAAGGGACACCGAAAAAGCCGGCACTGCCTCACCGCTGGCTCGAGTCGCAGGAGCTGAGCGCCGACGAGCAATGCACCGTCGCCGCCGCCGAAATCGATGCGAGCGGCGGATAGCCGGTGAGGACACCAGCGCTGACCGCAGGTTACGGCGAGGCCGATTCACAACGGATGTTCTTCGAGGGAACGGCGTCGCGTCGGGGTGATTTCGCACGAGATCGGGCAAGACTCTTGCACTCGAGTGCACTTCGTCGGCTCGCGGCGAAGACGCAAGTACTCTCGCCAACCGCGGGACTCGACTTTGCCCGGAACCGGTTGACTCATTCACTCGAGGTAGCACAAGTCGGACGAGAACTTGCGGGCAGCCTTCGACTTGACCCCGACGTGGTCGACACGGCGTGCCTGGCACATGACATCGGGCATCCACCGTTTGGTCACAATGGTGAGCGCGCATTGAACGAATGGGCAGAGAGCGCCGGTGGGTTCGAAGGTAACGCGCAGACGCTTCGCTTGCTGACACGCCTGGAGCCCAAGGTGTTCTCGCCCGAGGGACGATCGTTCGGTCTCAACCTCACGCGGGCTAGCCTCGACGCGAGTACGAAGTATCCGTGGCCGATTCAGCAGGCAGCGACCGATCCCGCCGGACGAATCAAGTTTGGCTTCTACGCTGACGACATCGAAGCCTTTGAGTGGTTGCGCAGCGGCGCGCCGGCCCGCGTCAAGTGCATTGAAGCGCAGGTAATGGATTTCTCCGACGACGTCGCCTACTCGGTCCACGATTTTGAGGATGCCGTCGTGAACGGGTACATCGAAGCACGCGAGCTCGGCGCACGCGTGAATCACGACGCACTCGTTGATCAGATGTTCGAGTGGATTGGTGGCGAATTCAGCCACGATGAGCTCATCGCTGCGTTCGATCGCCTCGACAGTCTGGATGCGTGGCTCGACTCATTCGATGCGTCTCGTGCATCTCAAGCGCAACTGAAGAACCTCACGTCCCAGCTGATTGGGCGGTTCTGCCACGCGGCGGTTCACGCGACGCGCGAAAGCTTTCCCGCCAGGCAACTGCAACGATTCAGCGCGAGTGTGGTGGTTCCGCGAGATTACCTCGCCGAAATCGCGGTGCTCAAAGGTATTGTCGCGGCGTTTGTGATGGTGACAAATTCTCGACAGCCGATCTATGCCATGCAACGGGAGGTTCTGACTGAGTTGTCGGCGCGGCTGTATGAGACGGGACCGCAGTACCTGGACCGAGCTTTTGCCGACGACTGGAGGGTCGCCGCTGACGACACGGCGAGAATGCGCGTTGTGGTTGACCAGGTGGCGAGCCTCACGGATCAGTCGGCACTTGCCTGGCACGAGCGAGTGGTGGGTCGCTAAGTGGCCGGAAGAATACGCCAGTCGGACATCGAAGAACTCAAATCACGGGTGAACATTGCGGACATCGTGTCCGACCACGTCTCTCTAAAAAATGCCGGAGTCGGCTCACTGAAGGGACTGTGCCCGTTCCATGATGAGCGGAGCCCCAGCTTTCACGTTCGCCCTGGCGTGGGCTACTACCACTGCTTCGGGTGTGGTGAGAGCGGGGATGTGTTTTCGTTCGTGCAAAAAATGGACCACCTGTCGTTTACGGAGACGATCGAAAGACTTGCCGAACGCATCGGTTTTGAGCTGCACTACGAAGAGGGCGGAGGCGCGGACCCGCAGAAAGGGTCGCGCGTGCGCATCCTTGCGGCTAATCAGGCAGCGCAAGCTTTCTTTATCGAACAGCTCGTGACTCCCGAAGCGGCAATCGGGCGGACGTTTCTCGGCGAACGAGGCTTTGATAAGGCAGCCGCGGAAATGTTCGGGATTGGTTACGCTCCCAAAGGATGGAACGGCTTGCGGGATGCCCTTCGCGCGAAAGGTTTTAACGACGAAGAATTGCAGCTCGCGGGGCTCGTCTCGAGCGGTGAAAAGGGTGTTTATGACCGATTTCGTGGCCGTCTCGTCTGGCCGATTAGAGACGTGACGGGTCAAACCATTGGTTTCGGAGCGCGGAAACTCTACGACGACGACAATGGACCAAAATACCTCAACACCCCCGAGACACCGGTGTATCACAAGTCTCAGGTGCTTTACGGTCTCGACCTCGCCAAGCGTGACATCTCCAAGTTGCGACAAGTCGTCGTCGTTGAGGGATACACCGACGTCATGGCCGCCCACCTCTCGGGAGTCACCACGGCCATCGCAACGTGTGGCACCGCTTTCGGAGTCGAGCACATCAAAATCATTCGCCGCATCATGGGGGACGACTCCGGACTTGGCTCGGTAATTTTCACGTTTGACCCGGACGCAGCCGGACAAAAGGCCGCACTGCGAGCGTTCAGCGAGGAACAAAGATTTGCCGCGGCTACTTTTGTTGCCGTCGCACCGGAAGGGCTTGACCCGTGCGATCTTCGTCTGAATCGAGGTGAGCATGCCGTTCGCGAACTCATTGCGAACAAGATTCCCATGTTCGAATTCGTCATTCGGCAAGTGGTATCCCGTTACGACCTCGATACCGTCGAGGGGCGCGTTGCCGCGCTACGAGAAGCCGCACCGATTGTGGCGGACATCCGGGACGCCTCACTCAAGCCGGGCTACACTCGGGAGCTCGCCCGCATCACGGGTGTCGAGGTTGCGGAGGCGCAAGCGGCGGTGGGGCGTGGCGGAACACGGGGTACGCTGGCGACCGATTCGGTCAGTCGAGCTCGAGTCGAGAGAGAAGGAGACGCGGCATCCGGGGCACCGGCGCATCCTCAGCCCGTCATTCTCGGGAACGATCCGGCAACACGTATGGAGCGGGATGCAGTCATGGCAATGCTTCAACTTCCGGCTGATGTTGGGCCCGAACTGTTAGCCGAAGCGGCGGGCAGCTTTATGTCGAACTCTCACTTGGCTGTAATCCGAGATGCCATCGGTGCGAATCAACGGAATTGGGATCAGCCCACCTGGATTGAGAGCGTGTCAGCCGACGTGCCCGATTATCTGCGGGCTCTTGTCATGCAGTTGGCGGTCGCGCCATTGCCGGAACGCAGTGAACGGGAAATGACGGTCTACGCCCGCGCGATTGTCGTCTCTCTCGTGGAACGTGATGTCGTTCGGCGCAAGTCAGATTTGGTGAGTCGAATGCAGCGACTTGACCCTTCGGCAGCAAACGAATCCCGAGAGATTCAGCAAGAACTTGTCGCACTCGAAGCAAAGCGGCGGCGGCTTCGGGATGAGTAGTGGCGATGCTTTCGACGGCGACGGCGAACTCGCGCACGGTTCGTTTGAGGTGCAACACCACATCGTTGCGAGCGAAGAATCTTCCGATATTTCGCGTCATGCCACCGCATCGGGTGCGGTGTCGATTGCGCCGCGACAGTCGGAGATTTTTGCAAAGGCAGTTCAGATCGGGGGTGGCACGTTACGTCATCTCGATTCCTCGACGCGAGGTCTGATCTGGTTGTCGAACTCGCGGGTCGACGAGTTCGATAGCGTTCTCGCCAATCATCCCCAGTTGACGTGGGTGCAATTGCCGTGGGCGGGAGTCGACGCGTTCTCCGAGGTCCTGCGGCGTCACGCTCGCCCCGACGTCATTTTCACGAGTGCGAAAGGATGCTTTGCTCAACCCGTTGCGGAACACGCCCTCATGCTCGCACTGAGCTTGCTGCGCTACATTCCTCGACGGGCCCGCGCCACGTCGTGGGACTCCACGTTCCTCGGCATCTCGCTGTATCGCAAGAACGTGGTGATTATTGGCGCGGGCGGGATTGCCCGTGAGCTCATTCGTCTCCTCGCCCCGTTTGACACTCACGTGACGGTGGTTCGCCGGCGCCCCGGTACCGTCTCTGGAGCGCATCTCACTGTCACTTCTGACCGTCTTCGCGAGGTTCTCCCCGAAGCGGACGTCGTTTTTGTTGTGGCCGCGTCGACGCACGAAACTCGTCACCTGATTGGCGCACCCGAACTCGCTGTGATGAAATCGTCGGCCGCCTTGGTGAACGTTGCGCGGGGCGCACTCGTCGACTCCGACGCGCTCGTCGATGCGCT
>RFQD01000251.1 GCA_009925875.1 Microbacteriaceae bacterium
CGACATGATCCTGTTTGAGGATTCGGCCGATACGGTCACTCACACCCCATGGACCGATGTGGCCATCACGAGCTTTTACTCAAGCCACCTGATTACGGCAGGTGGATCGGGTGGGATGGTCATGTTCAACTGCGAGAAGCAGCTCAAGCGCGCAACCATGTTCCGCGATTGGGGACGCATCGGCGATAATTCGGAGGATGTAACGACGCGATTCGAGCACACCGTGGACGGCATCCCCTACGACTACAAATTCCTTTACGGCGCCGTCGGGTACAACATGAAGTCGTCCGAAATGAATGCCGCCTTTGGCCTGGTCCAGCTGGATCGTATCGAGGAGATCCGGACGAAGCGCAGGACGGTATTCAATCGCTACATCGAAAACCTCAAGGACGTCCCCGAAATCGTCCTCCCACTCAACACCTTTGATTCGGACTGGCTCGCAATCGCCTTCATGTACAAGAACCGCATGAGCCTCCTGACCTACCTCGAGGCACACAACGTCCAGACCAGGGTGTGCTTCGCCGGCAACGTCACCCGCCACCCCGCCTACCGCCAATTCCTCGGAGAATTCCCCAACGCCGACCGCATCATGGCCGAAGGCTTCCTCCTTGGCCCGAACCTGCTTTCGCAGATACGACGCACCATCGACCGCGTCGACGGGGAGCCTATCGGCTCAGGTTTCCGGCGCACTCAGGTCGCCCTCGAGGGCGAGGAGCCGCGGTCGGCGAGGGTGTTTCGGATTTGCACGTTCACCGGGTCGTGGGCGATCAACGAGACGAAGACCGTCACGTTCAAGTACCAGACGAGCACGCCGAATACCGCGAGCGTGGTGAATCTGTTCTTTCCGTACCCTGCCAGCACGAACGCAACAGACTGCGCGATCGCGAAGGACGGCACCGCGTGGCACTTGATCGACGTGCCGTTTCAGACGGCGACGGCCGTGTTTATCGGCGAGACCGCCACCGGCATTCGCGTGGTTTCCACGGCCACTCAGACCGCCGTGGCGGATGTCTTAATTGCAGCCACTCTCAATACATCTAACTGCTCGATCATAGTGTCGAGAACACAAGCGACCGTCAGCCTTACCGTGCTGCAATCAACCGCAACGGCTGTGTTTGTGGCATCGACATATACCGCTTCTTTCGTTCGATTCAAGGTGACGTGATGAGTTGCCCTTGTTGCGCCACGGACTTGTGCCTATGCACCAACCCAGCGACAAAGGACTGCACATTCACCGTCGCTATAGGAGGACTGACGCTCGTTCAGTCGTGCAACATAGCGACGCCTCTAGTCAAGGCGAGCAAACTAGTTGACCAGCCTAGCGTATACGGACTCGGTGCTAATTGTGTATTCGGCAGCCCGGCGCTTTACGGCCAATACGCAAGTTTACAAATATTCAACTGCCCAAATGCGCTGCCGGAAATAGCAAGTTTTGCTGGCGACATTGCCGGAATTGGAAGCAACATCGGGCTCGTGTCCCCACTAGGGTGCGACTTGCGTAACGATGCGATCGGGCCCGCTGTGAAGTATCACTTGCGGCTTTTTGTTATGACGAAACACAACACGCTAGAGGCTGGCGGCCAGCCTCAGACGCCGCAAAAAAAGTGGTTCTATCTAGTGTCTACGAACGGGGCGAGTGTGTCGGCGAGTGTCGTGTGGGAAGGCAACGCTGGAATTGGCTCGGCGTATAGGGGAACGCCAAGTTTCAACAGGTGTTTGCCGTGCAACCAGTCATGGGTAGAAGAAGCCGACCGGTTTCATCCCAGCTTTGACCCTAACAATCCGTTCGTCAGAAGGAGTCCATTGCTTTGCGGCACTAACGCTACTCCTGCGTGCCCGTCAGACATCACGCTGGAAACTCCCACACTGACCATCGCGTGCCCTCCATGATTGTGCTGTCTGTTGCAGGGATTGAAGCGACCGCGAGTGATCGCCCAGAAGGCTACGTGCAAGACGTGCTTTCAAGGGGGAGAGTGAGGGACGACGGATTTGTCGAGTTTGAAGACGATGTCTTCGCCGCGCTGGTCGCCAAGTATTCGCCGGGCGCGACGCGAACGAACACGACCGAGCCGCATGGCCCGGGCACTGAACTGAAAAAACTTCTCGCCACGGTCGG
>RFQD01000252.1 GCA_009925875.1 Microbacteriaceae bacterium
GTCGCGCTGTGCGCGTGGGAGGCCACGGCGTTCACGCTGTCGGTGACGTTGCCCAACGGGTTGACGAACTACCCGACCATCTCGGTGCTGCTCGACCCGATTGTGGAGTCGCTGCCGGGGCGCATCGTGTTCGTCGGATTATGGCTTGCCGGGGGGTTGAGTTTGATCGGGTTCTTTAGAAGGCGAGGTCAGTGATGCTCTGGTGGGTGACGACTGCCGGCTACCTCGCGATTCTGGTGGCGATGGGATTCACCGAGCTGTTCGCGCGCTGGCGCCCCAACCGGGTTGCCCCGCTGGCCGACATGCTCGACCACGTCATGCGGCTGCGCACGACGCGCGTTGGCATCATTGCTGCCTGGTGGTGGTTCGGCTGGCACTTCTTGTTCGCGCCGACGATTCAGGTCGCTCTGTAGCCAGAAGCCTTCCCCGACTAATTGATCAAAGACCGCTATGTGCGACGCTTCGGTGCCAGTCGAGATCCAAAACCGAGGTGAGCGAGTAACGCCGATTCGACGGCGCGAATCTCACGAATCGACAATTCACCCAGGCGCTTTCCAAAATTTTGCGCCTTGACGGGCATGACCTTATCGACCATGGCGAACGACATTCGCGGCCCCTCTGCATCTGCAATCGATATGCGGGTTCGCACGCGCCCAATTTCACTCGAGGTCGTCGTCACGGGAATGACGGTAATGGTGCCGGCATTTTCGGCAGTGTCACTTTGGATAACAATCCCCGGACGAGGTTTCGAGCCGAGCCCATGACCGACGAACGTCCAGATTTCGCCTCGCTTCACGCGTTTGTCTGTCGTTGGGACAGCGGATCATCGTCTCCGAAGTGCCAATCGTCGTCGGGCAAGTCATCCCACACTTCTGCAATGAAGGGCTCGAGCCATTCCATGGTCTTGTCGTGCGCATCCGCCGCGTTGATGCTCTCCCATTCGCGTCGAATCTCAGCACGGTATTCCTCGTTTGAGTAGTCCGGTACCCAAAACTGAACGAGACGATAGCCATCTTCTGCTTTCGCTCTGCGATGCTGTGCAACTCTCATACGACTACTCATACCCCACAGTGTTTCATGTAACACTCCGAGCGACAAGGTCTGGGGATGAGCGACCAACGACACTCCGTGAGGAGAACTCGTTCCCACCTCCGCCGGTAGGCTTGACCCTCGTGGCTCTTACAATCGGCATCGTCGGACTCCCCAACGTGGGCAAGTCCACCCTCTTCAACGCGCTTACCAAAAACTCGGTGCTCGCCGCGAACTACCCGTTCGCCACGATCGAGCCGAACGTTGGCGTGGTCAACCTCCCCGATGCGCGCCTGAACGTGCTTGCCGAGATTTTCGGGAGCGAGCGCATCCTGCCCGCTGCCGTGTCATTCGTCGACATCGCCGGCATTGTCAAAGGCGCGAGCGAGGGCGAGGGGTTGGGCAACCAGTTCTTGGCGAACATTCGTGAGGCGGATGCGATCGCCCAGGTCGTGCGCGGATTCGCCGACCCCGACGTGGTGCACGTCGACGGTGCGGTCAACCCCAAGAGCGACATGGAGACCATCAACACCGAGCTGATTCTGGCTGACCTGCAAACGATCGAGAAGGCGCACCCGCGCATCGAAAAGGAAGTTAAGGCTAAGAAGACGGAGCCCGGTGTGCTCGAGACGCTCGAAGAGGCGCTGCAGCCGCAGTCGCGGTTTCGCCGGGTACTGGCCGACGTGCGGCCCGACACCACCGTCACGCTCTGGTGCTACCCCGACAGCTTCGAGCAGTTCCGCGCGCTCCGCGAGGAGCTGCATCGGCTCGGCATCCCGACCGCCGGCCGGCCGATGCCGGAAGGCGCCCCGATCGGCGGGTCCACCGAGGGCAGCAAGAGCGTGGTGCAGTAAATCGCGCCCAATCCGGCTCGGGGTCACCCCTACCGTCTCGCCGGACGTTCGCTGTGGGGCCTCCAGCCAATCCTGTTCGGCACGGCACTTGCCGTCCTGTGGGGCAAGCGTCTCGCTTGCCGTACGACAGGCTTCAGCCTGTCATGCCTTCCCTCAACGCGCCCAACCCGGCTCGGGGTCACCCCGTACCGTCTCGCCGGACGTTCGCTG
>RFQD01000253.1 GCA_009925875.1 Microbacteriaceae bacterium
GTCATCGTTCGCACGAAGAAGAACACCCGCCGCGCCGATGGCTCTTACATCAAGTTCGACGAGAACGCCGCCGTCATTTTGAAGAACGACGGCGACCCTCGTGGGACGCGCATTTTTGGACCAGTCGGTCGTGAACTTCGCGACAAGAAGTTCATGAAGATCGTGTCCCTGGCCCCGGAGGTTATTTAGTCATGGCCAAAATCAAAAAGGGCGACCTCGTTCAGGTCATCACCGGTCGCAGCCAGGCTCGTGGCGGAGACCGCGGCAAGCAGGGCAAGGTCATCGACGTTCTCGTCGAGCAGAACCGCGTGATTGTTGAGGGAATTAACTTCGTCACCAAGCACGTTCGCGTGGGCCAAAGCCAGCGCGGGACCAAGACGGGTGGAATCGAAACTGTCGAGGCGCCCATCCACATGTCCAACGTGGCCGTGGTGGACCCCGGAACGAAGAAGCCCACGCGTGTCGGCCACCGTGTCGAGACCGTCACCAAGGACGGCGTGACCAAGACGGTTCGCGTTCGTTACGCCAAGAAGTCAGGTAAGGACCTGTAATGACAAACACTGCCGTTGCTGCTGGCAAAATCCAGCCGCGTCTCAAGCAGAAGTACCGCGCCGAAATCCAGAAGAAACTGGGAACTGAGCTCGGGCTTTCGAACGTGCACGAGATTCCCACGCTCACCAAGATTGTGGTCAACATGGGTGTCGGCGAGGCGGCTCGTGACAGCAAGGTTATTGACGGCGCCATTGCCGACATGACCAAAATCACGGGTCAGAAGCCTCAGGTCACCAAGGCACGCAAGTCGATTGCCCAATTCAAGCTTCGTGAAGGACAGCCCATCGGTTGCCACGTCACGCTGCGCGGCGACCGCATGTGGGAGTTTCTCGACCGACTTCTCTCGCTCGCCCTTCCCCGCATCCGCGACTTCCGCGGTCTTTCTGACCGCCAGTTCGACGGCAAGGGAAACTACACGTTTGGTCTCACGGAGCAGTCGGTGTTTCATGAGATCGATCAGGACAAGATCGACCGCGTCCGCGGTATGGACATCACGGTCGTGACCACCGCCAAGAACGACGAACAGGGTCGAACCCTCCTTCGCGAACTCGGATTTCCCTTCAAGACGAGCTAGCTGGTCTTGTTTCACACGGACGCAGCTCGCGTTCGTGAACCACCACAGGTCGCTGGCCTTGTAAAGCACGCGAAACCTGGTGACAGAAAGAAAAAACACACATGACAATGACAGATCCGGTCGCAGACATGCTGACCAGACTGCGCAATGCGAACTCGGCGCATCACGACTCCGTGTCGATGCCCAGCTCGCAACTCAAAGTGCGCATTGCCGACATTCTCAAGGCGGAAGGCTTCATCGCCGGCTGGGAAGTGAACGACGCCCGCGTGGGTCAGACGCTGACACTCAACCTCAAGTTCGGACCGAACCGCGAGAAGTCGATCGTTGGCATTAAGCGCGTTTCCAAGCCCGGTTTGCGCGTGTACGCAAAGTCCACCGAAATCCCCAAAGTTCTTGGTGGACTCGGCGTTGCCATCCTGTCCACCTCCAACGGTCTTCTCACCGACCGTCAGGCCGAGCAGAAAGGCGTGGGCGGAGAAGTTCTCGCCTACGTGTGGTAGCCCGACATGTCACGTATTGGTCGTCTCCCCATTGACATTCCCGGTGGTGTCACCGTCACCATCGAGGGACAGAACGTCACCGTCAAGGGCCCGAAGGGTGAGCTGGCGCTCACTGTTTCCAACCCCATCCGCGTCGCGATTGAAGACAACCAGGTTGTCGTCACGCGTCCGGACGACGAGCGCGCATCGCGTTCGCTGCACGGATTGACGCGCACGTTGATTGCAAACCAGATCACGGGTGTGACCGCAGGCTACGAAAAGGGCCTCGAGGTCGTCGGCACGGGTTACCGTGTCGCCGCCAAGGGTTCCTCTCTCGAGTTTGCCCTCGGCTACTCCCACTCGATCACGGTTGACCCGCCCGCCGGCATCACGTTTGAGGTCGAGGGAAACAACAAGCTCACCGTTAAAGGCATCGACAAGCAGGCTGTCGGCGAGGTTGCTGCCAACATCCGCAAGCTTCGC
>RFQD01000254.1 GCA_009925875.1 Microbacteriaceae bacterium
GTTCGGTCCGGTATAAGGCACGGACCAGCTTCCATCGGAGACTTGCGTGCGTTGCAGATGGCCAACCAGGCGGAGGGCGGCCTCGGAAACGCGGGAGGAAAGATCGGACGTGCTCAAGATTTCGGGGATTCGAGGCGACGGATCCGTTCCATCGTCTGTTTTTGAAAATTGCCGATGAGAGGGGAAACAAAATCTGCCAGCGACAGCTTTGGATCCTGGACCAAGGGTTTGAGATCGAGAGCCAGCACCACTTCTTCGGCTTGGTCAGCCTGGTAGGCATCGGCGAAGGTGGCCTGGGCGCGGCGGCGCCCGGCGGCGGCGAGGTCGTACCGTTTTCCTTCCACTTGGGAGCGAAACACGCGGAGGAGGTTGGGGCCGAAATCGGCCGGCGCGGGACAGGGAAGGCGGACGACTTTGTCGACGGGAACCCAGTCGAGAATTGCGCCCTCCGACTCGAGTGCCACGACGGTATCGAGGGTCGCGTGATGCTCGGCCTCGGGAACCACAATGCGGTCACGCCGGGCATCCGTCGCACGCGCGGAGCGAAAGAAACCGGTTACTCCGAGGTTCACCGACTCGGTACCACCCGAGGTGAAAATGACTTCGATGGGGTCACACGAGAAAACGCGGGCGACGCGCTCACGGGCATCCTCAACAAGCGCGCGCGCAGCCTGCCCATCACGATGCACCGACGACGGATTACCCGTGACGGCCAGCGCATCCAGGAAGGCGTCTCGTGCACTTTCGCGCACGGGCGTCGACGCGGCATGGTCGAGGTAGGTGCGCATGATGTCACTAGTGTAGGCAGGGTGACTCCGCCTCCCGGCCATGCTGATGATTCATTTGATCGGCTCGGAGTCACTTTCGCGGAGTCACATCTGACCGAAGAACCGCCCAACACTAATCGAACCGGCACGGGTGGTGGCACACTGCGCGTGTATTCGGCGTCGGCCGACGGGATGGCGCTCCTGGTGTTCGATCGGGACAACCCTGACCACATTGCCGACCGCGTGCCCATGCATCGGGAAAAGGACGGAGTGTGGGCCGGGACGTCGACTCACCTGACGACGGGAGCTCACTACGCCCTCAACGTCTGGGGGTCGGACTCACCCCGAAATTCGTTTCGAGCCGAGGAACTTCTCTTGGATCCGTACGCGCGAGGTATTGCGCGCTCGGGGTCGTCCACCTGGCGCGCAGAAGTCATCGATCACAGTTTTGATTGGGGCGGCGTCAAACGGCCGGCCATCCCGCTCGACCGCACGGTGATTTACGAAGCGCACGTGCGCGGTCTCACCCAGCAACATCCGGACATTCCGGGTGAGCTGCGCGGAACCTATGCCGGATTGGGGCATCCGGTGATGACCTCGTACCTGAACGACTTGGGCGTCACGGCAATCGAGCTGCTGCCCATCCACGCGTTCACCACAGAAGAGCGTCTCGGCGCGCTGGGACTCCCCAATTTCTGGGGCTATAACACGCTCAACTACTTCTCTCCCCACGCTCCCTATGCCACCGACCTCGCGCGTGCCGCCGGCGCCACGGCGGTCGCGAACGAGTTCAAAGAAATGGTGAAAAGCCTGCATCGCGCGGGCATCGAAGTAATCCTCGACGTGGTCTATAACCACACCGCGGAAGAGGGACGGCAGGGTCCCACAACGAGCTTTCGAGGAATCGACAACGCCACGTATTACCGACAAAGCGACGATGGAACATACATCGATGTCACGGGATGCGGAAACTCGGTCAACACGTCAGAACCCGTGGTCGCGCGACTCATTCTCGATTCACTGCGCTACTGGGTGCACGAAATGGGCGTCGACGGGTTTCGGTTCGACCTGGCCGTGACACTCGGGCGGGATGCCCGGCACGAATACACGCCGGATCATCCCCTCCTGCACGCCATCGTTTCGGACCCCTCGTTAGCGGGAATCAAGATGATTGCCGAGCCCTGGGACACGGGTTTAGGCGGATGGCAAACGGGGAACTTTCCAAAGGGATGGTCGGAGTGGAATGACCGATATCGCGACCGGATGCGCGCCTTCTGGTTGAGCGATATCGCGCACGCCCGCGCGCACGGCATTG
>RFQD01000255.1 GCA_009925875.1 Microbacteriaceae bacterium
GACCGACACAATGGGAAGCCCGGTGGACACGCCGAAGTAGAACCAGTACCCAGCCATGCGCGCGAACGTGTTTCCCATGCTTCGTCGCACGTAGCTCGCCACTCCGCCGGAGTCGGGGTACCGCGACGCGAGCACAGCAAACGTCATCGCGACCGGAATGGAGAGTGCAATCATGGCCGCAACACTGACAATGGACGCCGGACCCGCCGCCTGAGCGGCCAATCCGGGGAGAACCATGATTCCGGTTCCCAAAACGGCGGCGAGGTAGAGGGCTGTTCCCTGCGCAAGACCGAGGTGCCCGTGAGGTTGCGATTCGAGCACGGTCGACGAGGAAGAGGAACTCACGTCTCCACTCTGTCACGCAAAGTGATTGGATGGAGTTATGAGTGAACACAAACTGACGAAGCCCGAAATTGATGCCCCCATGGAGCCGGCTCCTGCTGATTTGACCATTGTCGACATCGTCGAGGGGACTGGCGCGCAAGCGCTCGCCGGCTCGACCGTGGACGTGCACTATGTCGGAGTCGAATACGACAGCGGAGAAGAGTTTGACGCGTCGTGGAACCGCGGCGAGTCGATCAACTTTCCCCTGCAATCCCTCATCTCCGGGTGGCAGGAGGGTATTCCCGGAATGAAGGTCGGCGGACGTCGCATGCTTATCTGCCCGCCCCACAAGGCCTACGGACCGGCCGGCGGCGGACACTCACTCTCGGGCAAAACGCTCATCTTTGTTATCGACCTCCTCGGCGTGAGCTAGCCACATGCCGTCATCGCCGCACTCGCCCCGGGTCGACGACGCGAGCGTGCGGTGGTCCATTCCTCGAGGGTCGGTTGCATCGGAGCTGAAGCATCGGCCGCTCCTCCTCATGTTGCACGGATACGGTTCGCACGAAATGGACCTCTTTGGTCTGGCCGAATTCCTGCCCGATGAATTCGTCGTGGCTTCACTTCGCGGTCTCATTCCGGCAGGTTCGGGATTCGCATGGTTTCCGCTCGAATGGGATGCGCAGACCAACGAACTTCGTCGCGACGTCGACGACGTCAACGAGTCTGCACGGGTTCTGTTGTCGTGGCTCGACGACCTCGACGCTGAGGTAGGAGGGCTGCACGGCGTGACGCTGCTGGGATTCTCGCAGGGTGGGGCGATGGCCATCCAGATGCTTCGCCACGCGCCCGAGCGTTGTGATGCCGCGGTCGTGTTAGCGAGTTTCGCCACGCCCGATTCGTCGGATGGAGCATCCGAGCGTGACGCCGCACTCGCCGAAGCGAGCGTGCCTGTTTTCTGGGGGCGCGACCCGCACGATCCCGTGATTACGAACGAGCTCATCGCCTACACTCGCCGGTGGTTGCCGGAGCATTCCAATCTAGACGCGCGACTGTATGCGAATGTGGGTCACGGAATCTCGATGGAAGAGATTGAGGACGTGCGCGATTTTTTGGAGTCGGTGACTCGGCTTTAGCTCCCCGTTGGCGCGATGACGAAACGTCGACCCCGCACCGACGTGGGTGTCACCTGCATCCAGACATAGGGTTTGTCCGGTGCGAAATCGAGAATGGGGAGCTGGTCCAGCAGGTCTTTGTCGTCGGCCGTATCGAGAGTTCGAAGCGAGCCAAGGAGCACAACACTCCAGGCATCGGCCCCCGATTGTCCGGCGCATTCGAACGCAACGGGTTTACCGTCGGCTTCGATACGAAGTCGTGAATCCGCGGCCGTGCGGAAGAAAACGGTGCTGTCGTGCACAACAAAGCTCACGGGGAAGATATCCGGGTCCCCGTGTCGCGCAGAAGCGATTCGCCCAATTTGGGCGTGATGAAGCAGTTGCCAGCTCTCCGACTCGGTCACCCGAGTGATGGGGTCACTTCTTCGGGGCACCGGCCCCTCCGGTGGAGGCCTTCGTGCCCGAGTTCTTGGCCGGGGCTTTTTTGGCGGCAGTGCTCTTGGTTGTCGCGGTCTTGGCGGCGGTGGTCTTGGCGGCGGTGGTCTTGGTCGGTGCGCTCGTGGCGGTAACGCTCTTGGCGGGCGCCGCCTTCGCGACGGGCGGAGTCGGTGTCGACGTGGAAGTTGTCGTCCCGTTCAG
>RFQD01000256.1 GCA_009925875.1 Microbacteriaceae bacterium
ATATCGGGGCGGAACCCCGCAGCGGGATCTTCGGTTGTAATCCTGCATTGGAGTGCGGCGCCGCGAAGCTCAATCTGGTCTTGGTGGAGACCAAGTTCACCCAGCGTTTCTCCCGCCGCGATGCGCATCTGCGAAGCAACCAAATCGACATCCGTCACTTCTTCGGTCACGGTGTGTTCGACCTGAATACGCGGATTCATCTCGATGAAAACGTGCTCCCCCGCCCGGTCTCCCGCGGTGTCAACGAGAAACTCGACCGTGCCGGCGTTTTGGTAGCCAATAGATTTGGCAAATGCCACGGCATCCCGATAGAGCGCTTCGCGAAGCTCCGGAGAAATGTTTGGCGCTGGCGCGATCTCGATGACTTTTTGGTGACGCCGCTGAACCGAACAATCTCGTTCGAAGAGGTGAACGGTTTCCCCTTCCATATCGGCGAGAATCTGCACTTCGATGTGACGAGGGCGAAGTACGGCTTGCTCCAAGAACATCCGTGAATCCCCGAAAGCGCTGGCTGCCTCGCGCATCGCCGCTTCGAGAGCGGGCCGAAGTTCTTCCTTGGTCTCCACACGCCTCGACCGCCACCGCCGGCGACGGCCTTCGCGAAGATGGGAAAACCAATTCTCGTCGATGCCGCGACGAGTGCATTGATGTCGTCTGTAGCCTCGGTCGACATCAATACGGGCACACCCGCAGCAATCGCATGTTCTTTCGCGGTGACCTTATTGCCAGCCATTTCCAGAACCTGTGCGGAGGGACCGATGAACGTGATTCCGGCAGCAGCGGCAGCCTCAGCCAAATTCGGATTCTCCGACAGAAAACCGTAGCCCGGGTATATGGCGTCCGCCCCGGATTCTTTCGCTACCCGAATGATTTCGTCCACGTCGAGATACGCCCGAACCGGGTGACCGGGCTCGCCAATTTGATACGCCTCATCGGCTTTTTGGCGGTGCAGGGAATTGCGATCTTCGTAGGGATACACAGCCACGGTCTTCGCCCCGAGCTCGAAAGCCGCTCGAAACGCGCGGATGGCAATTTCACCGCGATTTGCCACGAGAATTTTCTTGAACATCCCGAAGGGCCCCTCCTCAGTAAGCGCGCGTCTGCGCTCGCGCGGTTAGGTGCTCTAAGACTAGCCGGGGTAGCCTTTTGCTCGTGCACGTGCTGAGTGTGAGCTCCCTGAAGGGCGGCGTGGGTAAGACCACCGTCACCCTCGGTCTCGCCTCCGCTGCCTTCGCCAAGGGCATTCGTACCCTGGTAGTGGATTTTGATCCTCAGGCAGACGTCTCCACAGGCATGGGGGTGAACGCTCGCGGTCGCCTCAATGTCTCCGATGTGTTGACGAACCCGAGACTCAAAACGGTGCGCGACGCCATCGCGCCGAGCGGTTGGACGGTCCCGAATCATTCGGCGATTGACGTGATGATTGGAAATCCTTCCGCGATCAATTTCGACACGCCTCATCCGAGCGCCCGTGAAATTTGGCGTCTCGAAGAGGCTCTGGCGAGCATCGAAGACAGCTATGACCTCGTTCTCATCGACACGTCACCCACACTCAATGCGCTCACCCGAACTGCCTGGGCGGCGAGTGACCGCGTTGCAATTGTTACCGAGCCGGGATTATTTTCCGTGGCCGCGGCTGATCGCGGTCTTCGTGCGATTGAAGAAATTCGACGAGGTTTGAGTCAACGACTGCAACCGCTCGGCGTCATCGTCAATCGGGTTCGTTCACAGTCGGTGGAACATCAGTTTCGCGTTAACGAGTTGCGCAGCATGTTTGGACCCTTGGTGATGTCCCCGCTACTGCCAGAACGAACGTCACTACAACAGGCCCAAGGTGCGGCCCGACCCGTGCACGCGTGGCCGGGCGAGGCCTCGGCGGAAATGGCCAACTATTTTGAACAGTTGCTCGAGCGAGTTCTGCGCATCGCTCGAATCGGTGAAGCACGACACCCCGGTCTCCCGAGCGCCGGGCCGTCCAACATGGTGGCTCCGTCGTACCCCTCCCCCTCTGGGCAGACGTTCGATGGAATTTTCGCCGCGAACTAGTTCGGCGTATTGTTAGCGCACGCCGACGGA
>RFQD01000257.1 GCA_009925875.1 Microbacteriaceae bacterium
CCGCTTTCGGGCGACAAAGAACGCGTCGCTATGGCTCAGCAACTCGTGTCGGTTGGTTACGATCCGGCATCGGTGGCGAAGCTTCTCGGACTCGACATTATCCATACCGGATTGCCTTCGGCTCAGTTGCAACAAGTGGCCATGATTGACCCGGAGAACCCGACGAGTGTTTATCCAGGGGGGAACTAATGCAGGCACCGGGATATCTTGACCTTGATTGCTGGCAGGGCGCAAACTTCGACTATCAACTAACGTGGACTGTTGCCGGTTCAGCGGTAAACGTCACCGGCTATTCGGCCCGTATGCAGGTGCGTCAGTACGCCGAGAGCACCGCTACCGTTCTTTCCCTCGTAAACGGCACGGGTATCACGCTCGGCGGTACAGCGGGCACGATTGCTCTCAGCGCGGTTGCAACAGCCACGAGCGCGATTGAGGCGGGACAATATGTCTACGATCTCGAACTTGTGTCGGGCGCGGGCTATGTGACTCGACTTGTTGAAGGTTCGTTCGTCGTTTACGCGGAGGTCACGCGGTGACAAATGTCACAGTCTCCATGTCTACGGCAGTTGTCACGGCTTCAACTACTGAGGCCGTTATAAATGTCACGGGGCAAGACGCGGCAACCGTAACAGTCGCTGGTGCGTCAGGCCCGAGTCCTATCGCGGTGCAATATTCGCCCGTGTTTTCAGCAACGGGACTCACGTTTACAGGTTCGGGCACCGCGTACCCGTCGTATAACTCGTGGTATGTCAAGCACGGGCAAATGGTGACGTTTCAAATACAAATTGACATGACTACGGTCACGGCGTTCGGTACAGGGCAATTCAAGAGTGAACTACCTGTTGCGCCGCTTCTTGCCGGTGCTCACTTCTCCGGATGGATTTGGCGCGACCCAAGTGTGCCAGCGGATGACGCTAACCACATTGTGCTGAACGTGGACTACACCAACACTTCTAAAACGCTTGACCTCCATTTTCTGGTGGGCGCGACGGCAAGCCCGAAGCCCATTATCGAGAACCAGCTCACGCAGGGCGCACCGGGCTACAACCTGACCACGGTTTCTAAGATTTACATAAACGGCACTTACATCGCGGAGTCCTAATGCCTTACTCAATTACGCAAAATAACCCTGACTGTCAGGGGTGGGCTGTCGTTGATCCGGCTGACAAGGTTTTCGGCTGCCACAAAACCAAAGGTGATGCTATCAAGCAGGCGGTGGCGATATCGCTCGCGACCGACGAGCCTTTTCTTGGTGAGCGTGCTATGCCTGACCTTTCGGCCCCGCAATTTATGCGTGACGCTGCCGAGCAGGGCGTGACCTGGTACGAAGAGGGTTTGGCGGGCGACGGCGTAACCGCTGGCACGGTGCGCGAAGCGCGTCTTATGGCTTCCGGCGAAGTTTCGGCAGACAAGTGGCAACGAATTTCGGCTTGGATTGCGCGGCACATGGTGGACTTGGACGCACCTGACGCGGAACCGGGCGCGGATGGCTACCCGTCGCCGGGCGTTGTCGCTCACGCGTTATGGGGTTCTCAAGGTGGAAAGGATGGCGCAATGCGCACGAAAGATTACGCAGACAGACTGTTGGCGCGGATTGAGGCGGAAACGCGCAACGCTGACGGGCCTACGGTGAAAATCTCCGACATTGACGGAACTCTCATTCAAGACGGCGCACGGGACGATTCGGTGTGGATGTTCTTACAAGATCAGCCTGGCGCATTGTTCATTGTCACGGGGCGTCCAGAATCCGAGCGTGATGCAACGGTGCAACAGCTCGCGGACTTGGATATCACCTATTCGCGCCTCATCATGAACCCGTCGAGCACGGCAGACTCCTCCGAGTACAAAAAAGCCACGGCGGAGGAATTGCTGAAAACGTATAACGTGACCGTGGCCGTCGAGAATGACCCGCAAACGCTGGCGTACTATGACGAACTCGGCATTGAGGCTGTCAATCCGGAAAATCTTGACGCGCAGGGAGTCGAGGAGGCGTCGGCATACCGTAAAGGTAGAATTGCTGATATGGGCAAGATTGAGACGCGCGAGTTTACGACAACGATTGAGCT
>RFQD01000258.1 GCA_009925875.1 Microbacteriaceae bacterium
ATTGCCGGTCAACTGCGTGATGTCGTCGTATGTGCGGCCCACGATAAACCTCATCCCTTATTCGTACAAAACTCTCGGAAACCTTCCTGCACAGAATAGGCATCGCACAGCAGGTGCCCAAAATTTTGTTACGAAGGTTTTCATCCCTGATACCGTGTCTCATCCCATGACTACCGACGACACACGCGACCCCCTCATCTCTTCCGTGGTGGATGCGCTCACGCGTGACCTCGACACTGCCGGCATTCTTGACCCACAGGTCGACGCTGAGCTGCTCGTCGGGCACGTGCTTCAGCTTTCGCGCGGCGAAGTGGCTGCCCAGATCGTGCTCGAGCGAACGATGTCGCATCAGGACGCCGTGCGCGCACATGAATTAGGTGCGCGTCGTGCCGCGCGCGAACCGTTGCAGCACCTCACGGGGCTCGCCTATTTTCGCTCACTCGAGTTGGCGGTGGGTCCAGGGGTGTTCGTGCCTCGACCGGAGACGGAACTGCTGGCACAAATCGTGATTGACCACGCTCGGACGCTGCCCGACGAGAGCCCCATCGTGGTGGATGTGGGTGCCGGAAGTGGTGCGATTGCGCTGTCCGTGGCGACGGAGGTGCCCTACGCGCAGGTGTATGCCATAGAGAAGAGTCCGGATGCGTTTGCGTGGACATCCCGGAACATGACGGGGCTCGGAGTCACGAATGTGACGCTGGTCTTGAGCGATCTGGTGGATGCGCTCCCCGATCTGACGGGACAGTGTGCCGTTGTGGTATCGAACCCGCCCTACATTCCGGATGATGCGATCCCGCGCGATGCCGAGGTGCGGCTGCACGATCCGCAACTGGCGCTGTACGGGGGTCCCGACGGTCTCGATGTGGTGCGCGTTCTCGCCGTGATGGCGGCGCGTCTGGTTCGACCCGGCGGTCTGCTTGCGATCGAGCACGGAGAGCTTCAGGGGGCACAGGTCACCGAAATTCTGCGTTCAACCGGCTGGCGAGCGGTGGCGACCCACACAGATTTATTGGGTCGTGACAGATACACAACGGCACTTCGCTAAAACGGATTCCCGGTTACGCGCGGTTGCCCGCGGTTCGCATCACGTGCCTCGCTAGGATTGCCAACGGATGAGCGAGCTTTTTGACACCTCAGACCCTTCGGCATTGCTGGAGGGTATGCGTCGTGCGCGGGCGGCCATCGCAACGGGCAAACTCATTGTGTTGCCCACCGACACCGTCTACGGCGTCGGCGCAAACGCGTTTTCTGCTCCCGCTGTCGCCGGACTACTGAGCGCCAAGGGCCGGGGTCGACAATCGCCTCCACCGGTGCTCATTCCGAACGCACTGACCCTGCCGGGCTTGGCGACCGACGTGCCATCCGTGACACAGGCCCTTACGGACGCGTTCTGGCCCGGCGGTTTGACCATCATCCTGGATGCGCAACCCTCGCTCACCTGGGACCTCGGTGACGCGAACGGCACGGTCGCGTTGCGCGTTCCCAACCACCCGATTGCCCTCGAGCTTCTCGCCGAGACCGGCCCGCTCGCCGTCTCCTCGGCCAATCGCACGGGCGAGCCGGCCGCCCTCACGGCGGCGCTCGCGCAGGAGCAACTCGGTGACTCCGTCAGCGTGTATCTCGAAGCTGGCCCACCGCCGATCGGCGAAGCATCCACAATCCTTGATCTCACGCCACTGTCGCGCGCTACCGGGCTCGCGCGCATCCTGCGCCCCGGCGCGGTCACAGCGACACAATTGCGCAGCGTTTTGGGTGCACAACTCGAACCCGACACGGATCCGGTGGCGTAGCGCATGCTGACTCTCATTTTCATGGCCGGCGTTTCGGCAATCGTGACCTTTCTCCTCTCGTGGGCAATATTGCGCCTCAGTCACAAGTACCGGCTCTACCCGGCAATTCGCGAACGGGACGTTCACACTCGACCAACTCCGCGCCTGGGCGGAATCGCCATGTTCGCGGGCATTCTCGTTGCGCTGATTCTCGCGAGCGTGATTCCGTTCTTTCGGGTCGTGTTCACTAATCCGGCGCCGGTGATGGCCATCGCGGGCGCATCCTTGCTCA
>RFQD01000259.1 GCA_009925875.1 Microbacteriaceae bacterium
CGTGCCCTTGCCCGCGGCCAAAATCACGATGGCGAGATTGCTGTCGGTCACGTGTTCTCCTTTGCGCTCCGCCACCAGGATTCGAACCTAGACAAACAGCTCCAAAGGCTGTGGTGCTGCCATTACACCATGGCGGATTACAGTCGCCTCGAGCAATCAAGACGTGTGACCTAAGTCTGCCAGAAACCGACCGGCAATAATGGTGATGTGAGCGCTGATGAGCCAGATTCGACGATGGATGACCGCGACGAAGTCGACCGCATCGTCTCGGCGTGGCAGGTCGAACGCCCCGACCTCGACTTCACTCCGCTGCAGGTGTTGTCTCGTGTCGCACGGCTCGCGCGGTTGCTCGACCGCGCTCGACGTCAGGCGTTCAGTCGATCGAAACTCGAGGCATGGGAGTTCGATGTGTTGGCGGCGTTGCGGCGCGTGGGTCCGCCGTTTGCGTTGAGTCCGAAGCAGTTGCTCCAGCAGACTTTGGTCTCCAGTGGGGCGATGACGAACCGGATCGACCGCTTGGTGGGGAGTGGATTGGTCGTTCGTCGCGACGACCCGAATGATGGGCGCGGCGTTCTCGTGGAGATGACGTCCGTCGGTTTGACCCGAGTCGATGCCGCCATCACGCGACTGATTGATGCCGAGGCGGCGATTCTTGCGGGTTTGACGCGAACGGAACAGAAGCGGCTAGCCGAGTCGCTACGTCGACTGGGTTTGAGTCTCGACGAGATGACGAGCGACGACGAACGGCGAGCCACGAGCGACGACTAGCGGCTGGCCTCGATGCGCTCTGACAGCTCGAGCCACCGCGACTCGAGGGTTGCGATGTCGGCGGCAAGTGACCGAGTGAGCGCGGTGAGCTCGGCGAGGCCCGTGAAGTCGCTTTGATCGTGTTGTGCGAGTGCCTCGTGCGCCTTGCCGATTTCTTCGTGCAACTTGGCGATCTTGCGATCGATTGCGGCGACTTCTTTTTCGGCGTTGCGCAGATCGGCGCCGGTGAGCACGGGGACGCGTGCCACCTTCGGCGCGGTTGCTCCGCCGCCAGACCCGCCCGACGAACCGCCGCCGGCTTTTTTGGAGGCGGCACGCAACTCGAGATACTGGTCGACACCGCGCGTGAGGTGCCGAAAGTGGCCGTCGAGCACCGCGAACTGGTTGTCGGTGATGCGCTCGAGCAGGTAGCGGTCGTGCGAGACCACAAGCAGGGTTCCGGGCCAGGTGTCGAGCAGGTCCTCCATCGCCACCAACATGTCGGTGTCAAGGTCGTTCGTGGGCTCATCGAGAATCAGCACGTTCGGTTCGTCGAGCAGAATCATGAGCAGCTGGAGTCGGCGTTTTTGGCCACCACTCAAGTCTTTGACGTGCGTCGACAGTTGCGCCGACGTGAAGCCAAGGCGCTCCAACAATTGGGCCGGCGTGATTTCTTTGCCACCGGCGACATACGACGTGCGCTTTCGAGCAATCACTGCGCTAACTCGCTCGTTGGAATACTCGGCGAGCTCGGCGAGCTCCTGACTGAGCACCGCAATCTTGACGGTCTTTCCACGTTTGATGCGACCCGACGTCGGCGTCACCGTTCCGGAGACCATTCCCAGAAGCGTCGACTTGCCAGCCCCGTTAACTCCGAGCACACCCGTTCGCTCACCCGGTGCGATGCGCCACGTCACATCGGCAAGAATCCTGCGCCCGTCGTATTCCACGCCAACGTTTTCCAGGTCGACGACGTCTTTGCCCAGGCGTTGCATCGCCATCGACGCGAGTTCAACTGCGTTACGCGGTGGTGGTTCGTTCGCGATGAGTTCGTTGGCGGCATCGATGCGGAACTTCGGTTTGGCCGTGCGTGCCGGCGCACCTCGGCGAAGCCACGCGAGCTCCTTGCGCATGAGGTTCTGGCGCTTGGCCTCGCTCGCGGCCGCCGAACGGTCACGCTCGACGCGTTGCAGAATGTAGGCCGCGTAACCACCCTCGAACGGTTCGATAATGCGGTCGTGCACTTCCCACGTGGTGTTGCACACTTCGTCGAGAAACCAGCGGTCGTGCGT
>RFQD01000260.1 GCA_009925875.1 Microbacteriaceae bacterium
GCCGATGAGGTCATCGCGGGCGTGCTGGCAGCGGCTAAGAATTACCAGCCGGGTGACCCGTTCGACCCGTCGACGAAGATGGGCCCGCTGGCGTCATCATCGCGCCGCGCAGAGGTGCAAGCTCACGTGGATGCCGCACTCGCCGACGGCTCCACTCTCGCCATTGGCGGCCACTCGGTTGACCTCAGCGCACCACTCGCCGGCGGCGCGTATTACGAACCGACCGTCTTTCTCAACGTGAACCCCGACTCGTCGCTCGCACAAAACGAGGTGTTCGGTCCGGTGCTCGCCATCACGACCGTGAAAGACGACGACGAGGCCATTCGGGTCGCGAACAACACCGATTACGGTCTCGCCGCAGGTCTCTGGACGGCCAACGTGTCCAAGGTGCACCGCCTCGCGCGACAGATTCGCGCGGGCACGGTGTGGGTGAACTGCTACGAGGAGGGCGACCTCACGGTGCCCTTCGGTGGGTTCAAGCTCTCGGGTAACGGGCGCGACAAGTCGCGCCATGCACTGGATAAGTACACCGAGCTTAAGACCACGTACGTCAAGCTCTAGCCCCAACCAAAAGCGCACAAGTCAAAAAAGCGCCCCACCGGTTTCCCGGCGGGGCGCTTTTGATTGTGTGACTTAGCTCATGTCATTGACGAGCGAGGAGTTCTCCTTCTTGTTGACCACGGCGACGACGAGGCCAATCACGAAGAAGATCACCGGCAGGGCCACGAGGAACCAGCCGAGCGGACTGAGCGCAAATGCACTCTCCGGCAGCGACGGGTCGACCCCTTCGGCCGCCGTACCTGCGAGCAGGTTGAAGCGGGCAGTGATGAGGTACAGCGCGAGCAACATGCCGATTGCGGCGAGCGCGGGCGCAATCTTGCCCTGCCATACGTTCGCACCCTCGTTCTTCGCGAAGTACACGATGACCGCGATACACACGAGAATCTCGACCACCGTGATGGCGAGCACGGCAACCGCGCTGAGCCAGTAGAAGAGGTTCAAGATTGGGTCGAGCTGGAAGATGGCGAACAGGCCGATGACAATCACGCCGGCAATCGTCATGGTCCACACGCCACCCGAGGGAGCGCCACGACCGTTGGTGCGTGAGAGCGCCGACGGAAGAATGCCACCACGCGACATCGCGAAGAAGTAACGCGAGCCAGCGTTCTGGAAGGCGAGCAGACCGGCGAAGAGGCTCGTGATGATGAGCACGTTCATGAGTGCGCCCATCCACGGTCCCACATACTGGTCAGCAAGGCCGAACAGCACCGCAGCGGGGTTCGCGAGCGGAACGCCGTCAACGGTCGACATCTCGACCATTGCGCCGATAGCGTTCGTCGATCCGAGGCCCGTCATCATGGCGAAGCTCACGATGGCGAACAGACCGGCGATGATTCCGACGGCCCAGTAGGTGGCCTTGCGAACCGTGTTCTTGGCATCCTTGGCTTCTTCACCATAGATGGCCGTTGATTCGAATCCGATGAAGGATGCGAACGCGAACGAAATCGCAATACCCGCGGTACCGGCGAAACCACCGGCGAAGACGAGTGAAGGGTCGAACGAGGCCTGGAAGTTGATGCCTTCGGGTCCGCCGTTGATGAAGATGGCGATGGCGACGATGAGCATTGATAACACCTCGAGCGAGGTGAGCACGCCGAGGAACCGAGCGCCCACGTCGACGCGGAGCAGCGAGAGCGTGGTCACGAGAACCATTGCCACGAGCGTCCAGACGTACCATGGCAGGTCGAGGCCAAATCCGGCGAACGTTCCCGCGACGACGGCTCCAAAGAAGCCGTAGATGCAGAACTGCACGGTCATGTAGGCCAGCGACGACACGAAGGACGTGGCCACACCCATGTTGACGCCGAGCGCTTTACCTACGTAGGCAAAGAACGCACCGGCGTTCGTCACCTTGTGGCTCATGGCGGTGAAGCCCACGCTGAACAACAGCAGGATGATGCCGACGAAGACGAAGACGCCGGGGACGGCCGTGCCGCTACCAATGACGGTGGCGACCGGAACGGTTCCGGTCATAC
>RFQD01000027.1 GCA_009925875.1 Microbacteriaceae bacterium
ACATGCTCGTCGAGATTGATGTGGACGCCATTATCGGTTCAGCCTGAGTGGTGGCCGAATCGCACCTAGTTGGCCACGGCCCACTCCACCGCAGGTCGTTATTCCGTCGCTGAGCGACATTGAGCGTTTACCCTGATGAAAGTCGTCGTGGTAGTGCCGATAATCTAGTGCCATGCCTCGCAACTCCGCTCTTGACCGGAAGCGTTCGGCACTCCAATTGGCAAAACCCCCGAAGAGCATTCATCTCGTGGGGGTTCACACGTACGTGGGCAAGCATGTCCTTCTCAACGCATTGTCGAACGCCGAGCTACGCTCCGTCGCCCTCGTCGAACCTCACGAATCGGCTGAAGTTCGCGATATCGTGACCTCCCACGGCGTCCCCGAACCTCAATTTCAGAATCTCGAGTTCTGTCGTCTGTATCTCGAAAGTGAAAAAAGTTGGGCAGCCAGTCTGCGTGGGCATGACGCCGCCATCGTGACTCTCGGACCAACACGCGAACTACCTATCGGAGTCGGCAAGCGCGGCACCGACGCGGATGCACTAATTCTCACAAACGCCTTCAAAGCGATGAGTGCGGAAAAAGTTGATCGGGCCGTCGTCGTACTTCACTCAGACGAATCGCTCTCCGATCACATGTCGCCTCGACAACTGCTTCGTTCGCCGGGTGCGGAACCATATTCACGAATGTGGAGGGCAATGGTGGATGTGAAAAATCGTAACGAAGAGGTCGCCCGAATAGCCCACGAACTGGCCTCCCGCTACGCGCCAGATGTACACATCACCATCGTCAAACCATCGCGCGTTCTCGGCACACCCGCCGATTCGCAGTACGGAACCTCACTTCGCCCGCTCGAGCAATTGCTGTCCCGAAATCGCACGGGGTTGGCAGATCTTTCTGTTCACGTCATTAACGTCCGCGATCTTGCAGAACTGTCAACACGACTTCTCATGCGCACTCCCGATGGAACAAAATTTTCAGAAATTGAGGCCGCAACCCACACGGTCTACGTCAATCAAATCGTTTCATCTGTTCGGAACGAGGATCAGATTTCTGGGAATGATCGACCCGCACCCAATTTTGTTCTTCGGGTTATTGCACTTTTCAGCGTCCCCATGCGCTCCGTCGTTGACTCGATCGGTAAGCATTCGCCGGCTGACTCTCGCGAAGCCCGGCGCGTGATCGGGAGAGACCCCATCTCGGCGCGGGATACGTTTTTGGAAACCGCACGGTTTCTTGGCGTAAAAAATTAGTCGCATAGTCTGGAGGCGTGACGCGACAACAACCCCTCGATGACCCCGATGTCTCACCATTTGACGTCGCTCGCGCCGCAGCAGAACGCATCGCGACCGTCACGGGCGTCGAGCGTCACGACATTGCCATCACGCTAGGAAGCGGATGGGCATCCGCAATCAATCTTCTCGGTGAGGTAACACACGAAATTCCCGCTCGCGAGCTGCCCGGTTTTCACGTTCCGAGTGTTCCCGGACACTCCCCCACAATTCGCAGCGTGCGAAGTTCCTCCGGATCTCATCTCTTAGTTCTCGGCGCGCGGAGCCACCTGTACGAAGGGCGCGGGGTGCGTTCAGTCGCGCATGGAGCGCGCGTGTCGGCTGCGTGCGGCGCACGTGTCTTTGTCATGACCAATGCAAGTGGTGCCATTCGGCCCGAGTGGGGCCCCGGGACTGCGGTTCTCATCAACGATCACATCAACTTCACCGGTGTGAGCCCTCTCGAAGGCGCCACATTCATCGACATGAAGGACGCATATTCGACGCGTCTGAGAACAATTGCGAAGACCGTGGATGCCACGCTCGAGGAGGGTGTCTACTTCGGTCTCCGTGGGCCGCAATATGAAACGCCCGCAGAAATTCGTGCCGCACGCGTTCTCGGTGCTGACCTCGTGGGAATGTCCACGGTCATTGAGACCATTTCGGCCCGTGAGTCCGGACTCGAGGTGCTCGGTCTCGCGCTGATCACGAATCGTGCGGCCGGAGTCAGTGACGACGTGCTCACGCATGACGCGGTGTTGGCAGCCGGTCGCCAGGCTGAGCCACGCATGGCATCACTGCTGGCGCGGATTGTGGAGCACCTGTGAACGACGAACTCGACGTTCGGGTGCGCGAATGGATCGCGCGCGACATCGACCCGGACACTCGCGCCGAGCTGAGGGAGCTTCTCGCGTGCCGGCGTTGCGATGACCCTGCCGCGTGCCGAAGGGCGTCTGATGAGCTCGCGGAAAGATTTGATGCCTACGTCACGTTTGGCACAGCAGGGTTGCGCGGACAACTGGGAGCCGGACCTCACCGAATGAATGCCGTCGTCATTGCGCATGCGACGGTGGCCCTCGCGCGTTTCATCGGTGAGCGAACCTCCGGTGCTTCGGATGGTTCACAGGGCATCGTTGTCATCGCATTCGATGGTCGCGAAAAATCCGCGTATTTTGCGCGGCTCGCCGCACGCATCATGGTGGGTGCGGGTTTCCGAGCACTCCTCTCGCCCACCGTTGCTCCCACACCGGTTTTGGCGTTTGCCGTGAAACATCTGCGAGCGGATGCCGGAATCATGATTACCGCAAGCCACAACCCTCGGGGCGACAACGGTTACAAGGTGTACTTGGGGGGCGAACACGGCGGCCGGCAACTCGTGGCGCCGTTTGACGACGACATCCACAACTACATGGTGGAGTCACTTGAATCGCGCTCTGCGCGGGACATCCCCACGGGTGAGCCCGAGACGCTCGATCAATCTGTCATCGAGGCCTATGAGTCGCTCACCGCATCGCTGGTCCCGGAGCCGATTCATGATCCACGTTTCGTGTACACCGCGATGCACGGGGTGGGGTATGCAACCTTCACCCAGGTGCTGCGTCGTGCCGGTTTCAGCGTGTCCTCGATGACCATTGTCGATGAACAGGTGAATCCTGATTCGCGTTTTCCCACTCTGCCTTTTCCCAACCCGGAGGAAGACGGTGCGCTCACCCTGGCGTGTTCGCGTGCGCGAGAAGTCGGAGCAGAACTGGTCTTGGCTCACGATCCCGACGCGGATCGACTTGGCGTCGCCATCCCCGACACGCTGTCGCAGGGCGGTTACCGAATTCTGACGGGCAACGAAATTGGCATTCTGCTCGGCTCATGGGTCGCAGAGCGCGCGCAGCAGCGCGGCATCACCGTGGGGTCTCTCGCCTGTTCCATCGTGTCCTCACCGCAACTTCAGCGCGTGGCCACCCACTTTGGCTACGAATTCGCGTGGACACTCTCGGGATTCAAATGGATTTCGCGCGTACCGAACCTGTTGTTCGGTTTTGAAGAAGCCCTGGGTTTTCTGGTCAATCCTGATGTCGTTCATGACAAGGATGGAATCTCGGCCGCTCTGGCGATGCTCTCCCTCGTCAGCGAATTGCATGCCGAAGGCAAGACCATTGACAACCGACTGGCCGAAATCGACGATCAATTTGGCATGTTTGTGAGCGATGCCTTTTCGGTTCGTACCTCGCACGGCGACATTGCCGAGATCATGCACGGGCTGAGAACGTCTCCCCCGCACGGGCTCGCCAACGTCGCGGTAACTTCGGTGGACGACTATTCGCGTGATGTTTCCGCATCCGGGTCGCAGGGCAGCTACCTTCAACGAGCCGATGTGCTGGCGCTCTGGCTCGAAGACGGTTCACGGGTCATGTTTCGCCCGAGCGGTACCGAGTCCAAATTGAAGGTCTACGTCGATGTGTGCGAGGACTCCGCCCCTCCGCGTGAACGGCGACGCATCGCGCTCGCGCGATTGAACGAACTGACGATTGCGACGCGCGCGTTGGTCAGCTAATCCCCGCGGCGAGGGTCCTAGTCTCCGCGCATGATGACGTCCGCGCGCACGTGGGGTTTTGCGCGCTCAAGAAAATCTGTGTCCTGAATCTGCCACACACCCCAGTGGGACTCGTTCTCGGTGCCCGCGTCACGGGCGCGACCGCGTTGGGTGGCGAGTTCCACGGGCGTCTCAACCCACACTCGCAGATCAACGTAGGCGTCGAGCGGGGGCTCAAATGCGCACACGCCCTCCAACAGGATGAGCGTGGAGTCGATGATGCCGTCGATCGGAACGAGTGAACCCGACATCCAATCGAGACGTCGGTAGTTGAACGGCAGACCCTGTGTAAACCCAATCAACACTTCACGTTCCACACGAGCAAGGTCGTAATGGTCTTCCACGCGCGGCGCAAGAATTGCCTCCTTCAACAAAAAGTCATCGAGTGGCACCACTGCACTATCCGGCAGACGGACGGCCAGCTGATGGGCGAGGGTGGATTTTCCGGCACCACCACGACCCGCGATGGCCACAACGAACGGGCGTGGCGATCGCCGCGCTTCAATGAGGACAACGAGTTCCTCGAGGGAAGCCACGTGTCGAGTCATCGGCGTGACGAGCGAACCGCATCCTCAAAGCCGGTCGCAATCAGGTCGGCAAGTTCATCACGATCCTCGGCGGGTAAGAAAGCTGAGGCGCAGGCATTCTGCTGAAATTGCTCGATATCGGTGAGCGTGTAGCCGAACGCGTCGACGAGCAACGACAGTTCGCGACTCAACGTTGTGCCGCTCTGGAGCCGGTTATCACTGTTGACGGTCACGCAAAAGTCGAGTTGGTACAACAGATCAAAAGGGTGGTCCTCGAGTCGAGAGCCCCATTGCTTAATCGCGCCGGTCTGAAGATTCGACGTTGGACACAATTCCAAGGTGATGGCCCGGTCTTTCACCCACTCCGCCAATCGACCGAGTTTGACGTAGGACACGCTCTCGTCGGAACTCTCCACGACGATGTCTTCGGCAATGCGGACGCCGTGCCCCAATCGCAAGGCTCGTCCATCCAGAATCGCCGAACGGATGCTCGGCAGACCATCCGCCTCACCCGCGTGAACCGTGGTGGGGAAATACTCGCTCGCGAGTAGATCGAACGCGGCCCGGTGATTCGCGGGCAAGAAACCCGCTTCTGCTCCGGCGATGTCGAACCCCACGACGCCGGCGTCTCGATAGGCGAGGGCAACGTGTGCGATGTCAACCGATCGATCGGCATGGCGCATGGCAGTGAGAATCTGGCCGATGCGAATCGATTGGCCCAGGTGACTCGCCTCCGCGATGCCCTGTTGGATGCCTTCCGCCACGGCTTCGACGGCCTGGTTCAGGCTGAGCCCCCGCGTGAGGTGTTGTTCCGGAGCCCACCGAAGCTCGCCGTAAACGACTCCGTCAGCGGCCAGGTCGAGCACGCTTTCCCGGGCAATTCGTTCAAGTGCGGGCGCGGTT
Organism: Microbacteriaceae bacterium; assembly: GCA_009925875.1. Taxonomy (GTDB): domain Bacteria; phylum Actinomycetota; class Actinomycetes; order Actinomycetales; family Microbacteriaceae; genus RFQD01. Next base: position 5,288 of record RFQD01000027.1, read on the forward strand.
TGCGCCACAGCGCAGGTCAGGTCGAATGTTGTGAGGTACTCGACAAGCGAACCCGAATTCGATTGTCTTTCGAACCACAGTGCGAGGTCATCCGGGTTGTCCTCGGGTGTCGCGACGCCCACTTCGGCCGCAAGCTCGAGGAGCGTGAGGGAGCGCAAGGATCCGTCCAAGTGGTCGTGCAGAGACACTTTGGGTAGCGCGGCGATGTCGACACCGTCAACGAGGTAATGGCTCACAACACGTCATCCCGACCGGCGATGCGCAGAGCATCCACCACGGATTTCACTTTTTGGGCATTGGCCGTCGTCGTGACCAACAGGGCATCGCCCGTGTCAACAACAACGATGTCTCGAACGCCAACGAGCGCGATGGTGCGTCCCGTCTCCGAAATCACGATTCCGCTCGACGCATCCGCCAAGACACGAGCGCCCTCTCCGAGAATGGCGAGGTCGTTTTTGTGACCGGTGGAGTGCAATTTCGCAATCGAGGCAAAATCGCCGACATCATCCCAGTCAAACTCGGCGGGGATCGTCACGAGTCGACCGGCCGCGGCAGCCGGCTCGGCTACGGAGTAGTCAATGGCAATCTTTTCCAGTCGAGGCCAAATCCGGTCAACGAGCGGACCTCGCTTGTCTTTGTCGTCCCACGCCTCGGCGAGTTCACGCAATGCAGCGAGTAACTCCGGCTTGTTCCTGCCGAGCTCCTCGAGAATTACCGAGGCCTTGGCGATGAACATCCCAGCGTTCCAGAGGTAGTCTCCGCTGGCCACATATTTTTCGGCCGTCGCATAGTCAGGTTTCTCGACAAAATGGTCGACCGCACGTGCGGAGGGAGCACCCTCAATGTGCGCGGGTGCAGGAGCGTGAATGTATCCGAAACCCGTCGCAGGTTCATCGGGTCGAATGCCGATGGTGGCGATAAAACCTGCCTGTGCCGCGGCCACGGCCTCTCGAACGGCCGCATCAAAGAAACGCGCACCACGAATCACGTGATCGGCGGCAAACGAACCGATAATGACGTCGGGCTCGCGCCGTTCGAGAATTGCAGCCGCCAAGCCGACGGCAACCGACGAGTCACGTGGCTCACTTTCCAAAACGATGTTCTTGTCGGCGAGGGCGGGGAGTTGTTCTTCGACGGCGGCCCGGTGCGCTCGACCGGTCACGACCATGATGCGATCTGCCCCCGCTAACGGCTCAGTGAACTTCCCGAGCCGGTGAGGTCGTGGAGGAATTTCGGTGCCTCGGCCCGTGAGAGTGGCCACAGGCGTGAACCGATTCCACCGGCCGGAATTACCGCGTAAAACTGCGGAATGGGGCTCACGGATGTCGTCATTCCCTCAGCCTATCGGGGGCGCAAACACGCCTTGGAGAGCCGTCGACCAACCCGGGGAATGTTTTGCGCCGGTTCGCTCCGCGCATCGACGGGCACCAATCACGACGTGCACGGCGTAATGTGAAAACACCTAAGTGCGTACGCAAATGGAGCGTGCCTCCATTCGTCTCAATTTCAGGAGGACTGACGTGTCGAAAGTCATTACTCCCCCCGTTTCGCAAATGAAGGCCAGCCGTGGCGGCACCCTCTATCGCGGGCGAGAGGGAATGTGGTCGTGGGTGCTTCACCGCATTACCGGTGTCGCCATCTTCTTCTTCCTCCTCGTGCACATTCTGGACACTGCGCTGGTTCGCGCCTACAACGCGGTCATCTCCTCGTACAAGAACCCCATCATGGGTCTCGGTGAGTTGGGCCTGGTGGGCGCCATCATGTTCCACGCCCTCAACGGTTTGCGGATCATCCTGATCGATTTCTGGAGCAAGGGTGTGAAGTACCAGCGCGTCATGTTCTGGGTTGTCGTGGGCGTCTGGGTCGTGCTTTTCGCCGGTTTTGCTCCCCGTCACCTCATCAACGTCTTTAGCGAGGTGGGTCACTAATGTCGACTGTTGCCGCTCCCCGCACGCCGGCGCGCCCCGCGCGCCCCGCACGCCGCGGGATCAACTGGGAAAAATGGGGCTGGATGTACATGCGCATCTCAGGCGTGGTGCTCGTGGTACTCATCTTCGGGCACCTGTTCGTCAACCTCATGATCGGCCACGGCGTCAAAGCCATTGACTTTGCGTTCGTCGCCGGCAAACTCGCGAATCCGTTCTGGCAAGTCTGGGACACCCTCATGCTGTGGCTCGCCTTGATTCACGGGGCCAACGGGATGCGCACCATCACGAATGACTACGTTTCCTCCGTCGCGTGGGGACGAGTCCTCCGCGGCGCAATCGCGTTCGCGGCCATCGCCCTCATCGTCCTCGGCACGCTCGTCATCTACACATTCGATCCGTGCCCGAACGTTCCGGCGGATCAAATCTCTCTCCTCCCCTCCTTCTGTCGGGCCTAGTCGACACTCGACAGCACGTCACAAAATGCGATTGGCATCCACGTGAGTAAGACTGAACTGAAATATCGCGAAGCAGACCCCCAGCACGCCGAGACAAAGGTCGTGGATGGTGTGCATTACCACCAGTACGACGTCGTTATCGTCGGCGCAGGTGGTGCGGGCATGCGTGCGGCCATCGAAGCGGCGCCCAAAGCCAAGACGGCCGTCATCACCAAGCTCTATCCAACGCGATCCCACACGGGTGCCGCTCAGGGCGGAATGGCTGCCGCACTGGCGAACGTGGAAGAAGACAGCTGGGAATGGCACACCTTTGACACGGTCAAAGGTGGCGACTACCTCGTCGATCAAGACGCGGCTGAAATTCTGGCCAAAGAGGCCATTGACGCGGTTATCGACCTCGAAAACATGGGTCTGCCGTTTAACCGCACACCCGAGGGAAAAATCGACCAGCGGCGTTTTGGTGGACACACGCGTGACCACGGTAAAGCGCCGGTACGCCGCTCCTGCTACGCGGCGGACCGTACGGGGCACATGATTCTTCAGACGCTCTTTCAAAACTGTGTCAAAGAGGGCGTCGAGTTCTACAACGAGTTCTACGTGCTCGATCTCATCATGGTCGGCACGGGTAAGAAGCGTCAGCCAGCGGGTGTCGTCGCCTACGAACTGGCAACGGGCGACCTGCACGTCTTCCAAGCCAAGTCAATCGTTTTCGCCACAGGTGGATTTGGGAAAATTTACAAGACCACGTCGAACGCCCACACACTCACGGGTGACGGTGTTGGCATTATCTGGCGCAAGGGCATCCCGCTCGAAGACATGGAGTTCTACCAATTCCACCCGACAGGTCTCGCCGGGTTAGGCATCTTGCTCACCGAAGGTGCGCGAGGTGAAGGTGCCATCTTGCGCAACGCCTCCGGCGAGCGCTTCATGGAGCGTTACGCGCCCACCATCAAGGACCTGGCTCCGCGCGACATCGTCGCACGGTGCATGGTGCAGGAAGTGGCCGAAGGTCGCGGAGCCGGACCCAATAAGGACTACGTCTTACTCGATTGCACGCACCTCGGTGCCGAGGTCCTCGAGACAAAACTTCCCGATATCACCGAATTCGCGCGCACCTATCTCGGCATCGACCCGGTGGTCGAGCCCGTCCCCGTGATGCCCACGGCGCACTATGCGATGGGTGGCATTCCGACAAATATCAAGGCTGAGGTGCTCGCCGACAACACGACGGTCATCCCGGGCCTCTACGCAGCGGGCGAGTGTGCGTGTGTCTCGGTACACGGATCCAACCGCCTGGGTACAAACTCTCTGCTCGACATCAACGTCTTCGGAAAGCGTGCCGGTCGCTACGCCGTGGAGTACGCCAAAACCGCAAAGTTTGTGGACCTCCCCGCCGACCCGGCGAAATACGTGCGTGAACTCATCGAAGGGATCCGCAACGCAACGGGGACAGAGCGAATCGCATCCATTCGCAAAGAACTTCAAGAGCAAATGGACCGCAACGCGCAGGTGTTCCGCACCGAAGAGTCGCTCAAGTCTGTGACGAACACGATTCAGGAATTGCGTAAGCGTTACCGGAACATCTCGGTGACCGACAAGGGTCAGCGCTACAACACAGACCTGCTGGAAGCTGTGGAACTCGGTTTCTTGCTCGATCTGGCTGAGGTCACCGTGTATTCCGCACGCAACCGCAAAGAGAGCCGCGGTGGTCACATGCGCGACGACTTCCCCGATCGCAACGACAAGAAGTTCATGGTTCACACCATGGCGTATCTCACGGGCGACCCCGAGTCAGATCACGCGGGCGACCACATCAAGATTGATTGGAAGCCGGTGGTCATCACGAACTACCAGCCCATGGAGAGGAAGTACTAGTCATGGCAAAAACCGCCACCCCCTCTGCTGTGCAGGCGTTCACGATTCAACTCATTGTCAGCCGATTCAACCCGGAGACGGACGAGGAGTCGCGATGGGAATCGTTTGATGTCGAAGTGTTCTCGACGGACCGTGTTCTCGATGCACTGCACAAGATCAAGTGGGAACAGGACGGGTCGCTCACGTTCCGTCGCTCCTGCGCTCACGGCGTCTGTGGCTCCGACGCCATGCGAATCAACGGGCGCAACCGTCTCGCGTGCAAAACGCTTATCAAGGACCTCGACATCACGAAGCCCATCTATGTCGAGGCGATCAAGGGTCTCCCGCTCGAAAAAGACCTCATCGTCGACATGGAGCCGTTCTTCGCGGCCTACCGTGAAGTGAAGCCGTTCCTCATCGCGAACTCGAAACCGGAAAAGGGCAAGGAACGCCTGCAGTCGATTGAGAACCGCGAAATTTTTGACGACACGACAAAGTGCATTCTTTGCGCCGCGTGCACGACGTCATGCCCGGTTTTCTGGACTGACGGTCAATACTTTGGCCCAGCGGCAATAGTGAATGCCCACCGGTTCATTTTCGACTCACGAGACGACTCGGCCAAAGAGCGCCTCGAGATTCTCAACGACAAGGAAGGCGTGTGGCGGTGCCGCACGACCTTCAACTGTTCGGAGGCCTGCCCGCGCGGCATCCAGGTCACTCAGGCAATCTCCGAGGTCAAGGCCGCCGTGTTGCGGGGACGTCCGTAAGCGGACGAGTTCTACTCACGGCTCTCCCCGAGCAGATACACACCGAATTGTTGACGTGCCGTCTGCAGAGTTGCTGCGTCGCGAGCTGACGCCGAGAGTGGTCGCCACGGCGACTCCGTCAGTCCTTGATCAAGAAACGACGCAAAAGCCGTTGCCTGATAACTCAATCCTGCGTGGGCGATGACCCCGGTCGTGTCACTCCACTCGTCCTGAACGGTCGGATTGAAGTCGCGATTCATGAGTCGAACGGATGACGGGATGAAAAACGGGCTGCCCACACGAACGGAGATGTTCGTGCCATCAATCCACGCGGTGGTTTCGGTGAACGCCCGAATCGAGGTCGACGTATAGGCGCGACCGCCGTTGGCGTACGTCAACCGCATTGCAATCTCGATATCCACGCCCGACGGAGCAAGTTCGCCGGCCGCCTCGACGCTGGTTGGCGCATCCGTCAAGACGCTGCTCACGAACGCCATCGGGTAGATGCCCAAGTCGTGCGCCGCACCGCCCCCGTCAATGTCGTGTAGTCGTGCAACGTCTCGGAGATCTTGCCCAAAGTCTGCCTGCACATATCGAATGTCCCCGAATTCGCCGTTGGCAACCAGCTGGCGAATGATGTCCGACTGCGGCAGGTACGTGGTCCACATCGCCTCCATCACAAGAACGCCCGCGGCCTGCGCTGCCCGTTCAATCTCGTGAACGTGATCGGGTCGCGTGGCAACGGGTTTTTCGACCAAAACATGCTTCCCGGCCGCAATCGCCGCGAGAACGTTGTCGCGATGGGCTTGTTGACGGGTTGACACGTAAATGGCATCAATCTCGGAGTCCGCGAGCAAATCCTCATAGTTTCCGTAGGAGCGTGAGATGTTGAACTTCTCGGCAAATGCACGCGCACGCTCCGCATCCGTGGATCCCACCGCGTCGATACGTTGACCCGTGTGCGCGAGAACACCTTCCACCCACACGTGCGCAATACCACCCGGACCCATCACGCCCCAGCGCAGCGACGTCACGCCCTGCGGATCGATGATTCGGGGAGCGGGAAGCTTTATTGATTTCATGAGACCACCCTAGGAGGAAGCAAGGTCATCGAGGGCACTCTACCCACGTGACGCCTCGCGGGCCTCGCGCGCCGTTCGGGCATCTCGCGCTCGAAGGGCACGTTCGCGCGCCTCGTCGAGAGTGACGGCACGAAGTGCGGCACGAACATCGGCCAGAGCGGCTGGCGCCATGGATAACGACGTCACACCGAGTCCAACGAGAACAACCGCGAGCTCCGGGT
>RFQD01000261.1 GCA_009925875.1 Microbacteriaceae bacterium
CGTCATTCTGAGGGTGTAGTCGCGTCATTCTGAGGGTGTAGTCGCGTCATTCTGAGGGTGTAGTCGCGTCATTCTGAGGGCGTAGCCCGAAGAATCCTTTCTTGAAGAGAGGATTCTTCGGCCCTTCGGGCCTCAGAATGACGAGTCGCTTCGCGTCAGAATGACGAGTCGCTTCGCGTCAGAATGACGAGTCGCTTCGCGTCAGAGTGACGAATGAGCGTGAGATGACGTCAGTGCTTGTCCCAGCACGCCTCGACTTCGATCTTTGTGAAATACTTGGCCTTGCAAACAGCGCAGACATATTTCGCGCCGTCGCGGAAGAATTTCTTGTTCGGGTCCTTCGGCGTTCCTGGTTTTTGTTCTGCCGGCTTGCCCTCTGTTCCGTGAGCCATGGTCGATCCTCCCTCCTGGCGGTGTCCTGACAAACCCCGTTTGCCAATGGCCACGGCTGAAGCGTGCTTCAGCACGGCATTCAGCAGAGGCTTCATGGCCCTCTGGTTGATGAGCACGTTCCGTACCTGAAACGGCATGAGAACCGTCTTTGACATTTCGTGCAACGCGACAGGGCTGACTGTCCGCGCGTCGATAGTGTAACCGACCGGTTTCGTCGCGAATCGTTTCTCGCGCGGTGCCGCGGGTTCCCCTGCGGTCGCGGCCTCGCGGTCGGCTCTGGCGACAAGGTCCTCGGAACACTGGGCGGCACAGTTCGCGGCATCGGTGAAATCCGCGTACTCGCGTTTGCAGAATCTACAGCGATGCAGGGTGAATTGACCTTTGCGGATCGCGACGGTCGGTTGGGCTTGGAGTTGCGCGCTCCAGCACGCCTCGACGCACACGGAGGCGGCACTCCACGTTGGATGCACGGTCCGGCAAATGCCACAAAAGAATCCACCAGCCACCGGCACCACCCGTTTGATCACGGTGAATGCCGCCGCTGCGTCTGCCATGCCCTGACGCGATTTGGACCATCCTGACAATGTCGCAAGCTCCCATTCTCGCTGACGAAAGTATCGGAAAAAAGAACCGGAGCCTAAGAGGTTAGTCTTAAGGCTCCGGATTTACTTGGTTTTTGGTGGGGAGAGGATCCTTCGCTCCGCTCAGGATGACGCATTGCGGGCTCAGGATGACAGACTGCGGGCTCAGGATGACGGACTTCAATCCACCGGCACAACGTCGACGACTTGATCCTCGCCGAACTCGTCTTGAAGTTGCGACCGCACCCCGTTCAGAAGCGTGATCAACGAACTCGGGCAACCCTCGCAGCCGCCGCCCAGACGGATGTGCGCGATGCCCGCCTCGAAGGCCTCAAGGCGCGCGAAACCCGAATGGAATTTCAACATGTCGGAAACCGGGCCTTCGAGAAAACGCGCGACATCCCGCGCGACACCCGAAAACCGGTCGCTGGTCAGAGGCTCCGTGAAAGCTCCCTCCTCGTCCATGCCGAGGAGTTTGCGCATGGCGTCTCGGGCGTCGTCCATGGTCGCGCCCGTCGTCTTTTTTCCCGATGGCGCGTGAAACGCGACAAAGGAACCATCCGCCTCTTTGCTGATAACGACTGAATCAAGTTCCCGGTTCATTGCTGACAACCCATTCCATTGGACGTTTCCAGATCACTCATGCAGGGACGCGGGTGGCCTGCCGTCCACAAGTCCGTGCCGAATCCGTTTTGCTTGTACGATGAACACCACGGTTTCCGCAATATGGCACGCGATATCCGCGATGCTCTCGAACTTGTTCGCGCACGCGACCAGGTGGAGTCCCGTCTCCGGCTCCAGCCCCTTCCCCAATTCCCTGAGGACCATGTCATGCGCCTGTTCCTGCAAGGCGTCGACGATATTGTCCAACTCCGGAATTCCAGCCGCCGCGACAGCGTCGCCCGACAACAAGGCCGACACCGACCTTTCCATGATCATGTTCGACTTGTCAGACAAATCCTTGAGGATGGTCCAGATTGCCGGGTTTTCCGACGGAAGATCCCCGAAATCCCTGAGGTTTCTGGCGATATACTCGACGCAGTCGCCAAT
>RFQD01000262.1 GCA_009925875.1 Microbacteriaceae bacterium
ACGAGCCGCCCCACTTTCCTGAGGTGGGCGGACGCCCGCTGCAGACCGATTCGCGCGGGCTGTTGATGCGTGCCCATGCGGACTTCACGAGACGCACCGGCTACGAGGTGCGCAGTGGCACCGAGCCCGAGATGACGTGGTCGGGTCCGGGTCTGGAGGTCATCAAAAAGGATGGCGCGAGTCCCGCCTATCAGGTCGAAAACCTGGAACGCTCGCGCGAGATTTTCAAACGTGTCGTACGCTACGCCACCGCATTTGGCCTGAACATGGTGGAGGGTGACTACGAGGATGACGGACAGCTCGAACTGAACTGGATGTTCGACCGGGTTGAACTCACCGCGGACCGTCTCGTGACCTATCGGCAGCTGTGCAAGCAGGTTGCCCGCGAGTTGGGGATTACGGCGTCGTTCATGCCAAAGCCGTTCAATGGCCTCATGGGTAACGGTTGCCACCACAATCTGTCGTTGTGGAAAGACGGAGAGAACGCCTGCGTCGATCCAGAGAACAAGAACATCCACCTCTCGGAGGTCGGCCGCTGGGCCGTCGGGGGGATGTTGACGCATGCGGGTGCCTCTACCGCCATCATGGCGAGCACGGTCAACTCGTATAAGCGATTCTGGGATGCGGGACAATTTGCCCCGAGTTCGCCGACGTGGGGGCTCGATTCCCGCGCGGGCATGATTCGCATTTCGTCCATTGGCCGGATGGAGTATCGCCAACCGGATGCGAGTGTAAACCCGTATCTGTCGCACACGGCGCTGCTCGCCGCGATGGCCGACGGTCTGGAGAAGAAGATCAACTCGGGTGATCCGTTGACCGATGCCAATGCACAGGTCGCCTCGTTTGATGTCACCCCGATGACTCTCGGCGACGCGATTGTCGCGTTCGAGAAGAGTGACCTCCTTCGCGAAGCTCTTCCGGAACAAATGCGCGACATCTTCATCCAGCTCAAGAGTGATGAGTGGGCACGTTATTGTGGCGTCATCACCGAATGGGAATTCGCACAATATTGGGAGACGGTACCGTGAGCACGAAACTTCGACTGGCGTGCATTGACTCGGCCGCGCTGCCACTATTCGATGCGAGCCCGGACGGCATCACACGGGACGGGTACGAACCCGAATTGGCGGCGCTCGTCGCCGCGGAAATCGGCCGAGAAGTCGAGTGGATGTTCATGCCCTGGGACAACATGATTCCCGCCGTGCGATCCGGTGAAGCGGACGCGGTCTGGTGTGGCCAGGGAATGATCCCTGAGCGCATCGCACTCGTCGACTTCACGCAGCCGTACGCCATCTTCAACGAAACGGTGCTGGTGCGTTCCGGAGACCCGGCGAGTGGCCCAACCACTATGTCGGGTTACCGTGTTGGCGCCATCGCCAACAGCGCCAACCTCAAGGTCGCGCAATCCATCGAGGGCGCCGTCATCGTTGAGTTCGGAGCGAGCGCAGACGTGTTCCACGACATGATCGAGGCGTTGCGTCGAGGCGATGTCGACGCGTTTGTCGATGACGATGTGGTGATGCTGCCTCTGGGCGACGATCCCGATTTTCAGGTCGCCTTCACGGCAGAGACGCGAAACCCCTGGGGGGTCGGAGTCAAGCCCGGCAACGCGCAGCTGCTCGGTGCATTGAATGCCGCATTCGATACCCTTCGCGCCGATGGGCGTCTGGAAGCGGTGTGGTCGAAGTGGATGCCCAAGCTTCCTTACCCGTTGGGTGGCTGACGCTCGTGCCTCCGGTGGCGGCAGACAGCTCGGTGCTTCCGCAGACGAATCGTGAGATGCCGCGGGACGCCCCGGTCGTTGCCGTAGTGGTGTCGCTCAACACTCCGGGAACGTCAGCGGAAATTGCCGAACTGGTCGATCGTTTTCGCTCGTGTGCACTCGACGAACTCAATGCAGTGGGCGCGCGGATTGTGTTGTTCGATTCGAGTGCGAGTGACTTGACCGACGCACAGCAGGTCGATGAGGCCGACGGAGTTCTGTTCCTCGGCGGGGGTGACGTTGATCCC
>RFQD01000263.1 GCA_009925875.1 Microbacteriaceae bacterium
CCGATACGAAGGTGTGTCGCGCCATGAGCAATGGCCTGCCGAAAGTCGTGCGACATCCCCATTGAAATCGACCGAGCCGCCGGATGAACCTGAGCGAGTCGCTCACTGGCTGCGTGCACACGAGCAAAAGCCGACGCGGGTTCTTCATCGAGGGGGGCTACGGCCATGATGCCCAACAGATTGAGCGATTCCTCACTCGATACGCGGTCCGCGAGAGCGAGCATGTCGGACTCATCCGATGCCCCACCCCGGCCTCCGTCTGAGGTGAGGTTCATTTGCACGAAGCAGTCGAGTCGTTCGTGTTTTCGCGAACTTGGATCACCGCTTGCAAGCGCGTCGACGAGGGATGCGCGGTCGACCGAATGCAGCACGTCGGCATAGGTTCGAACAGCACGAGCCTTATTGGATTGCAGCTGTCCGATGAAGTGCCACTTGAGGTCAGCGACGTGAGCGAGTTCGCGGGATTTCATTTCGGCTTCCTGATGGCGATTTTCGCCGACGTTTCGCACCCCGAGGTCGTACAAATCGGTGATGAGGGAGGTCGGATGAAACTTGGTCACGACGATGAGGGTGATGTCGCCGGCATCGCGATCCGATTCGGCAGCCGCCGCCTGGATTTCTTCTCGAATCCGGCTCAGTCGCTGAGCAAGCGATGCACCGGATTCCATCAGCGCCGCATGAAGTCTGGAACGTCCAAGTCTCCTTCATCGACCGGCAGTCCGAGTGAGTATGCCACGGTGCTCGTGCGAGCAGGTTCTGTAAGCGCTGCTGTGAAATCTGGTTCCATGTATCTGTTTTGTGAACCGGTATTTACGAATGGGTCATCATCGTCAACCAGCTCGCGCGAGGGAATCGGTGCAGGGGGTGAAACGCTCAACAATCCGGTCTCGAGGTTATCGGCCGGCGCATAGTGGGCAGTTTGGGATATCTTTTTCGGTTCTCCACCGTCGAATCCGGCCGCGATGACGGTAATGCGAATTTCATCGCCCAACGTGTCGTCAATTACTGTTCCGAAAATGATGTTCGCTTCGGGGTGAACCGCCTCTTGCACGAGTTTGACCGCTTCGTCGGTTTCGAAGAGGCCGAGATTTGAACCGCCTTGAACAGACACGAGCACGCCGCGGGCACCTTCAATGCTCGCTTCGAGTAACGGAGACGCCACAGCGAGTTCAGCTGCCTTAATGGCCCGGTCGGCGCCCCGCGCCGATCCAATGCCCATGAGTGCGGCTCCGGCACCCTGCATGACTGACTTGACGTCGGCATAGTCGAGGTTGATGAGACCTGGGGTGGTTATCAGGTCGGTGATTCCTTGCACACCCGCCAAGAGAACCTGATCGGCCGAAGCAAAGGCGTCTTTCATCGTGATGTTGCGGTCGCTGATTTGGAGGAGTCGTTCATTCGGGACGACGATGAGCGTGTCTACTTCCGCGCGCAGGGCGGCGATGCCCGTGTCTGCCTGCAATGCGCGACGCTTGCCTTCGAACCCAAAGGGCCGCGTGACGACTCCGATCGTTAGGGCGCCGATGGCTTTGGAGATTTTGGCGACCACGGGAGCTCCTCCCGTACCTGTGCCGCCGCCCTCGCCGGCCGTCACGAAGACCATGTCAGCACCGGCAAGAGCTTCTTCAATTTCCTCAGCGTGATCCTCGGCCGCTTTACGGCCCACCTCGGGGTCTGCCCCAGCACCGAGGCCGCGCGTGAGTTGGCGACCCACATCGAGCTTGACGTCGGCCTCGCTCATCAAGAGAGCTTGCGCATCCGTGTTGATGGCGATGAATTCAACGCCCTTGAGTCCGCGATCGATCATGCGATTGATGGCGTTGACACCACCCCCGCCAACGCCGACAACTTTAATGACGGCGAGGTAGTTCTGACTACTGTTCACGTTCGGCCTCCGCTGAAACCCTAACCCTCAACTTGAAGTCTAAAGTTATACTGGGTATGCAATTTATACCTCGAGGTTATGTGCCGGCGGAGAAGCGCAGTCGGAGCGACACGCCGGGCACGAC
>RFQD01000264.1 GCA_009925875.1 Microbacteriaceae bacterium
AGAACGCGACCTCGTCATCGGGGTTCGCCTTCGAACGCAACAGAACTGGTTGCCACGCCTGATCGGTGCGGGTGATGACGTGAATGCCGCCGAGCGCGGCCGGGCCGGACTGGAATCCGAGTCGCTTGGCAGAATCGTGGTTGCCGCTGGTCATGACAATCTGCACACCCGTGCTCAGTAAACGAACGATTGTGTCGTCGAGCACCTGAACGAACTCGCCGGCCGGGGTCGACGAGTCGAAGACGTCACCCGAGACGAGCAGAACATCCACGTTCTCGCGTTCGACAATCGCGAGCAACTCATCGAAGACGATCTGCAGGTTCTCAATCGTCGAGTGTGAGTGGAACGCGCGACCGACGTGCCAGTCGCTGGTGTGCAAGATTTTCATGTGTCCCCTTTTAGGGATTGTCGCAGGTCGGGCAGGTGAACATGGGTTGGCCCGGAAAAATCACGCATCCACCGAGCACGTAGTCAGCATCTTCAGGAGGTGGGCTCGACGGGAACCCGTACATGATGGGCTTCATGCGCGTGCCGCAGGTCGGGCAATTCGGATCTTCGTCGACTCTCGCCGTCAGACGTGGGGGCAAACTTCCAAACCATGCAACGGTCTCGTCTTCTTCCACGTGGCTCCTCCTGAGATATGCCGAAGGTCACGTCGCGTCAACGATGTGTTCTCGGCCTGAACAATGTGATGGCTTGGAGGGTAGCGGTGGCATCTGACATCCCGAGTAACCAAGACGAAATTGACCGCTACGACTCTTCGCCGAGCTGACGTTCAATCGACTGCCTGAGTTCCGGTCCACGAGCACCCGCAGATTGTCACGACCACGAAACCGTGGATTCACTCTGCGAGCGCTGAGTTACGTTGCAAATTGAATGAAGTCCTAACAAAGGTACATCTTGGATTGACAAGATCGCGCTATCAACGACCGAAAACCTCGATTAGTCAGCTGAACTAAACCGTCTCGCGCCGCTTCATCGTGAAGTAACGGATCTCCTGATACTCCTCGAGACCCTCGGCTCCGCCCTCGCGGCCCGTGCCCGACGCCTTGACGCCACCGAACGGTGCGGCGATGTTGGAGAGCAGACCGTTGTTGATTCCGACCATGCCGGTTTCGAGCGCCTCCGCCACGTTGATGGCACGGTCGAGGTTCTCGGTGAAGACGAACGCAGCGAGCCCGAACTCGGTGTCGTTGGCCCGCTCGATAACCTCCGCCTGGGTGGTGAAGCGCATGATCGATGCAACCGGGCCGAAGATCTCGGTTACGGCAATGTCGGCGTTGGCCGGCACGTTGTCGAGCACGGTCGGCTCGAAGTAGCTACCGGGTTGGTCGGGTGACTTTCCGCCGGTGCGCAGAGTTGCGCCCTTGGCGATGGCATCGTCAACGAGTGCCTGAAGGCGGGCGACAGCGCGGTCATCCACCACCGGACCGAGCGTGACCTCTTTGTTCATCGGGTGACCGAGCTTGTGAGCGGCCATCGCCTTCGTGAAACCCTCAATGAACGCATCGGCGATGCCCTCTTGCACAAACATGCGGTTGGCAGCAACACAAGTTTGCCCGCCGTTGCGCATCTTGGCGAGAATCGCACCTTCGATGGCGCGGTCGAGGTCCGCGTCATCGAACACGATGAGCGGGGCGTTTCCGCCGAGTTCCATCGAGCTCTTGACGATGTTCTTCGCCGCGAGCTCCATGAGCTTGCTACCCACGGGCGTCGAGCCGGTGAACGAAATCTTGCGCACGCGATCATCGGCGAGCAGGGTCGCGCTGAACGCACTCGAGTTCGTCGTGGTGATGACCTGCACGAGGTCGGCGGGCACTCCTGCCTGAATCATGAGGTCGGCGACGACGACGGTGGTGAGCGGCGTGAGGGCGGCGGGTTTGACCACGCACGCGCATCCTGCAGCTAATGCCGGCGCAATCTTGCGAGTGGCCATCGCCATCGGAAAGTTCCACGGAGCGATGAGCACCGCATTACCGACGGGTGCACGGCGAACCAGG
>RFQD01000265.1 GCA_009925875.1 Microbacteriaceae bacterium
AAGCCAGACGGTGTTGTCATTCCGGGTCTCATCGAGCCGCACATGCACATCTGGACCTCACTGCTCAACCTCACGTGGACGGACATCTCGAATGAAGCGTGCCCCACGTTTGACGATGCCGTGAATACGTTGAAGGCCGTCGCCGAAAAGACACCGGACGGTGAGTACGTGTACGGAAAACTGTTTGACCCGAGCCTTTACCCCGGCGAGCCGCCGTTGACGCTGGACATTCTGGATCGCATCTCGCCGAACAACCCGGTCTTGGTGATGAACGCGTCGATGCACTTCTTGTATGCGAACACGGCCGCATTTACCGCGGCGGGCATCACGTATGACACCCCCGACCCCGTCGGTGGCGAGTTTGGTCGGGCCGGCGGAAAACTCACGGGCTCGATTGGTGAGGCGCCGGCGATGATGATGATGTTGGCTCACATGCCGAAGCCCTCCCCGGCGCAGATTGCGCAAGGAATAAACGCCATCTTGAACATGTGCGCCAGCGCGGGTGTCACGTCACTGCGCGAAGGTGCCACGGGTTCCCTCGCTGGCGTGAGTGAGGTCGCGATGCTTCACCAGCTCAACTCCGCCGCGCGCCTCCCGGTGCGCGTCTCGACGTCGCAGTTCGCAATCATGCCCGGCAAGGGGTCTCCGGCCGAGGTCGCCGCCGCGTGGAAAGAGGCAGGCGTCACGCCGTTTAGTGGTGACGAGATGGTTCGTGCGGACGCATGGAAGCTCACGGCCGATGGTTCGAACCAAGGGCGTTCGGGTTATTTCATGCAGCCCTACCTGGGCGAAGAAACAGGCGGCCACGCAGACTGGACTCCGGAATCGATCCGGGCTGCCATGAAAGCCGGTCTCGACGACGGATGGCAGACGACCATTCACACCAACGGTGATGCCGCCGTCGAAATGGCGCTCGAAGCCTTCGAAGATTTGCTCCCTCAGTACGGCAAGAACGACTTGCGTCACTTCTTTGTTCATTACTCGGTGACCACAGATGATCAAATCGCGCGCACCGCAAAAGCGGGCCTCTCGGCAACGTTCCTCATGAACCACGTCTATTACTGGGGCGCCGCCTTCCGTGACACCATTCTGGGCGCTGACCGCGCCGACCGACTCGACCGGGTTGCGTCAGCAATTAAGGCGGGAATCGTCTCGAGCGTGCACTCGGACTACAACGTCAGCAAGGTCCACCCCCTGCAGAGTGCCCGCACAGCGGTGCTTCGACAGTTGAAGGTCGACGGCTCGGTGCTCAACCCGGCTGAATGCGCGACTCCAGAGCAGGCGCTCGCCGCCATCACGACGAGCGCCGCGTGGCAAATTCACGCGGATGACCGTGGATCCCTCGAAGTGGGCAAGCGCGCCGACTTCGCCATCGTCGACGTCAACCCCTGGACGAGCGACCCGAACGGCTGGGATGCCATCAAGGTCAGCGCAACGTATATCGATGGGACTGTGGCTTATCAGGCCTAATGCCGCGAAGCCTAAACTGTCACTCGTGACTCGAGCTGATAACGAACTTGTGAACATTGCCGCACGTGTTGCCCGAGAGGGTGGCGCACTCGCAGCGAAGCGTCGTGCCGAAGGCGTGAGTGTTGCGGCCTCAAAGTCTTCCGAAGAAGACATCGTCACGCTCGCTGATCGCGAGGTCGAGACACACATTCGCACCCTGCTCGCCGAACTTCGGCCCAACGACGGTTTCTTCGGCGAAGAGGGGGCTCGAGGCTCGAGCGAGAGTGGCCTGACGTGGGTGGTCGACCCCATCGACGGAACGGTCAACTACCTCTATGGCATTGCGTTCTACGGCGTGAGTGTGGCCGTGGTCGAAGGTGACCCAGACCCACTCACCTGGACCACCGTGGCCGGTGCGGTGATGAACCCGATTCTTGATGAACTCTTCACCGCGACGAACGGCGGTGGTGCCTGGTTAGGCAACCAGCGTTTGCAGGTGAACATGGATGTGCCCACGCACCTCGCCCTGGTGGGCAC
>RFQD01000266.1 GCA_009925875.1 Microbacteriaceae bacterium
CGTGAGGTGGGGCGAGACGCTTGCGTATTGGGCATCCGTCGGCTGGTCGAGCGTGAGCTCGTGAATCTCGCAGAACTTGACGAGTTCGCCGCTGATTTCGTGCGCATCCCGGAATGGAACACCCTGACGAACGAGCCACTCGGCGACATCGGTCGCGAGCGAGAAACCTTGCGGGGCGAGCTCGGCCATGCGGGCGGTGTTGAAGCTCAGTGTGGCCACCATACCGGTAAAGGCGGGCAGAACCGTTTCGAGCGTGACAATCGAGTCGAACACGGGCTCTTTGTCTTCCTGCAGGTCGCGGTTGTACGCGAGCGGCAGGCCCTTCATGGTGGCGAGCAGACCGGTGAGGTTGCCAATGAGTCGGCCGGCCTTGCCGCGCGCGAGCTCAGCGATGTCGGGGTTTTTCTTCTGCGGCATGATCGACGAGCCCGTCGAGTAGCCGTCGTGCAGGGTGACGAATCCAAACTCGCGCGTATTCCAGAGGATGATCTCTTCAGAGATGCGCGAGAGGTTGACGCCGATCAGGCTCGCGATGAAGGCAAACTCGGCGACGACGTCGCGGCTCGCGGTGGCGTCGATCGAGTTTTCGCTCGGGCCGGAGAGTCCGAGCTCGGCAGCCACAAGATGAGGGTCGAGTCCGAGCGAGTTGCCCGCAAGCGCCCCTGCGCCGTAGGGCGAGACGCGAGCGCGCACCTGCCAATCGTCGAGACGTTCGAGGTCGCGCACGAACGCCCAGGCATGCGCCAGCAGGTGGTGCGACAGCAGCACCGGCTGAGCGTGTTGCAAGTGAGTGCGGCCGGGCATGATGGCGCTCTCGTGCGCGGTGGCCTGAGCGACCAGCGCATCGATGAGCTGAATCACCTCGTGCGCGATTCGTTGCGCGTGGTCGAGCAGGTAGAGACGGGTCAGTGTGGCGACCTGGTCGTTGCGACTGCGACCGGCACGCAGCTTGCCACCGAGGTCGCGGCCGAGAATCTCGACGAGTCCGCGTTCGAGGGCGGAATGAACATCCTCATCGGATTCCAACGGACCGAAAGAACCATCGGCAACGGATGCGGCGAGCTTGTCGAGCCCGGCGTGCATCTTCTTCGCCTCATCGGCGGTCAAGTAGCCGGCCGCCTCGAGGGCAACCGCGTGCGCGTGCGATCCGGCGATGTCATAGGGGGCAAGCACCCAGTCAAAGTGCGTCGAACGGCTCAAGGTAGTGAGCTCGGGCGACGGACCACTCTCGAACCGCCCGCCCCACAGCGCGCCGGATTCGCCAGCGCGCGACGCCGAATCACCGGTGCTTTTAGCCATGGTCTCTATTGTGGCAGGTTGGTCGACTGGCTGAAGATGTCGAGCAGTTCGCGCACCTGCACTTGCGACTCGAGCGGGTGGCGAAAGGTCAGCGACTCGTTGACCGAGTAGATGTTGCGGCGGCCCTGTCGCTCGACGGCGAGGTAACCCGCGTCGACGAGATCGCCCACCACGCTGTGCGCAAAACGCTCGGTGATGCCCACGGCGTCGGCGATGTCGCGGAGGCGCGCATCCGGATTGCTCAGAACGAAGATGAGCACGTGCGCGTGATTGGACAGGAACGTCCAGGCGTGAGTCGGCTTGTCTGCCATGTTTCGAGGGTAGCCGAAATGATGCACAATTCATCAACTTGTGTTCATGAACAATTGTTCATGTATTATTGTGCAAGTTTAGTGAAGGGACACTCATGGATACGCTCGCTATCGCCTGGTCGAATCTCACTTCGATTCCGGTGCTCATCTTCTTGCTCGCAATAGTCGCCTCACGCATCTCGGAAAGCGTGAAACTGCCCGACTCGATCTATCAGGGCATCGCCATCTTCTTACTCCTCGGCATCGGGCTCAAGGGCGGTCACGCGATCAAGGTCGCCGACCACTCCGACGTGATTGGCCCGGCCGTGGGCGCGCTCGCGCTCGGCATCGTCATTCCGCTGCTCGCCTACTGGCTGCTCACGCTGACCC
>RFQD01000267.1 GCA_009925875.1 Microbacteriaceae bacterium
GTGCGCCGATTTTCTTGAAGAGGTTCATGCGACCTGCTTCAGCTTCGGCGACGTAGTGGTTGTACCGCTCGCTGAATGCCTTGCCGTAGAGCTCGTTGAGGTCACTGACCTCGAGCGGGTCGAAGAGGTACCAGTCATCGTCGTTCTGCACGCGCTTCATGAACTCGTCGCTGATCCACACGGCCGTGTTCGCCGTGCGCGTGCGACGGTAGGGGTCACCCGAGTTCTGGCGCAGGTCGAGGAACTCCGGGAAGTCCATGTGCCAGTTCTCCATGTAGAAGCACAGCGCGCCGAATTTCTTGCCGCCGCGGCTGACCGCACGCAGGATCGAGTCGATGGTGTGCATGAACGGGATGGGCCCGGTCGACACCGTGTTGTTCGATCGAATGGGCGAACCCTGCGCGCGAAGCTTCGTCACCGAGAGTCCGATGCCACCGGTTCCCTTGGTGAGCCACATGACGTCGCGCGTGGTTTTCGCGATGTGCTCCATGTCGTCTTGCATTTCGAGGACGAAGCAGTTGGCGAGCTGAGGTGAAATCGTTCCGGCGTTGACGAGGGTCGATCCGGCGGCCAGGTACTCGAGCGAGCTCATCTTCTTGTAGAACCCGATGGCGTGCTCGGTGGGGTTCAACTCGTTGAGCGAGAGACCCATCGAGATGCGCATCCAGAAGTATTGCGGCACCTCGAGCGGGTCACCGTTGCGCCCCTTGATGCCGTAGCGGTTGTTGAGCGTGACGACACCGATGTACTTGAGCAGCGAGTCGTTGTCGGGAACGAGCTCGGCGGCGAGGGCATCCAGGTCGAAAAGTTCTCCGAGTCGCGGGTCTAGCAAGCCCTCGGCAACGCCTCGCAGGATGTTCGGAGCGAAGTGGTCGCGGTGCAGGGCACGCAGGTCGTCGGCGGTCTCGTAATCGCCGAGCACGCGCTTGTAAATGGTCTTCAACAGGAGACGAGCAGCAACCACGTCGAAATCGGGGTCGTCTTTGACATTCTGCAGTGCCACCTGGATGACGGCTTCGTCCAGCTGCTGCGTCGTGATGCCGTCGAACAGGGTGATTTCGAGTTCGGTGGCAATCTGCGTCACCCACGCCGCGGTATCTCCCAGTCCGTGGCACGCCGCCTCGATCGCGAGGTTAATTTGGTTCGCGTCATAGGGAACACGCGTTCCATTGCGCTTCACGACGGTGATTGTCACGGTTTTCTTCTTTCTTCGCAGCAGGGAGTTAGACCACTATATAAGGGGGCTGATTGGATTTCCTATCCCCACATATTGTGGGCGTGTCATGCACACATGTGGATAAGTTATGCAGTTTTTTGCACATATTCACAGGCCGTTTGACTCTTGTTAACCTCGTCCTCGAGAGCGCACGGCGCGGTGCCTTCCCAGTGAATCAGGAGCCACCGACGGCGAGCGACCGCGTGCGCAGCGCCCGTTCTAGACTGAGCACGCTGTGAAGACCTACCTCGAGATTCTGCGCGTGCCCGGAGTGGCGCGCGTTGTGGCGTCACAGCTCCTGGCTAGGTTCCCCTTCGGCATGCTGACGATTGCCTACCTGGTCTTCGTGGAGCAGAACTACCACTCGTATGCGATTGCCGGACTCGCCCTCGGGGCGTCCAGCCTCGGTCAAGCTGTCTCGGGTCCCTTCACGAGTCGACTCCTCGGGCGATTCGGTATCCGCTGGGTCATCTCCACCACGGTGATCGTGGTCTCGCTCACCAACATCGCCATTGTTCTGCTCGTGCCGCCCGTGTGGCTGCTCCTCGTGCTGGCCCTCATCGAAGGCATATCCACGCCGCCCGTACAGCCCGCCGTGCGAACCATCTACCCCAAGATGGTTCCCGCGAGCCAACTGACTCCCCTGTTCTCCCTCGATGCCTCCGCACAAGAACTCATTTGGATTCTCGGACCCGTGATCGCGGCGCTCCTCGCCATCCAGGTAAGTCCGGCCGTGGCAATCTTTGCCGCC
>RFQD01000268.1 GCA_009925875.1 Microbacteriaceae bacterium
CGATTCCTCGCTCAAACGCTGAACGACGGCGACTGCCTCTTCGTTGAGAGCCAGACGTTCGCGTTCGGCCTCGTCCTCAGCGATTTTGATGTCGTAGTCAATGCGCAATTGCTCACGTTCCGCGATTTGACGGGACGTATCCAGCTCCGTCTTGACGTCCTCAATTTCCTGGTGCAATCGAGCGCGGCGATCGGATGCCGCAATTTCTGTCTCCGTGACAAACTTCGCGCCACGTCGTTGCGCCGTCTCGATAATGGTGCGAGCTTCGACGAGGAGACCTTCGGCTTGACTTTCCAGTTCTGCTTTACGCCGCTGGGTCTCGACGCGACCCTCCTCCATGCGACTTTCGACCTCCACGCTGATGCGATTTGCTTCATCGCGCGCCTTTCGCACGCGCTCTTCAGCATCAGCGTGAGCCGTCTCTCGGATAACATGTGCCTCTGCCGACGCATCCTTGACCAGCTTCGACGCCTGTTCTTCAGACACGCGCAACGTCTGCTCGAACGCCGCACCGAGGTCAGCGTACGAGGGCTTTGCCGTCAATCGGCTCAATTTGTCTTGCGCCGCCGCAAGCTCTTCTACCAGCTGTCCGATTTGCTCGTCCAGGTCACGCTTACGGCTCTCCGCTTCGGTCACCGAAAGAGTTAAATCTTTTGCCGCACGCAGCACGTCTTCTGGCTCGTAACCGGGCCTCACCCGACGAAATTGGAGTTTGACATCTGCCATTATTCGACCTCTTCAACATCTTCGGTTTGTACGACGGCCTCACTCAGGAGCGACATGTCAGACGCAAACTCTTCCACGATCTTCTGTTGCCGGGTCAGTTCCTCAAGCCGTTCACGTGATGCTTCCAAAAGACCTGAAGCGTGCGTGGAGATCTTCAAGAGCAATGCTTTCGATCGCAAGTGTGAGCGCTTCACCAGAGATGCCGCCGTCTCAGTGGCGGAACGCACCGCGTCGTCCCCCTCCACCAGATATCGCGACAGCAAACCCTCGGCCTTGAGAAGAACCTCAGTGGCACGACGGCTCGAGTCGGTCGATTGATCGGCCGCGTCGCTTTCGATGCGAGCAATGTAATCCTTTGATTGCTCGGCCAGCCGGGCCATGTCGCGAGCTGACCGTTCTCGGTTCGCCTCGATGTCAGCCTGAATGCGCGCCATCTCGCGATCGTGTACTTCTCGCAAGGTTGCAATTTCTCGAGCCGCGGTTTCCGCCTCATACTCGAGGACCGCGTTGATGTCATTCACGCGATCCAGAGAGTCGCGTTCGATGCGGTCGGCTTCTTCGCGGGAGCGTGCAAGTTCGGCGCGAGCCTCCGTCAAGGCGTCCTCGGCCTGAGAGACCTCCGCTGCCGCCCGGCTCTTCGCCTGGGCCTCCGCCCGGCGAGCACGACTTTGAGATTCGGTGAGCAGCGCCTCGGCCTGTGAGACGGACGACGTGTAAAGTTCGCGAGCCTCGGCATTTGCCGCATCCCGAATCTCACTCGCTTCCTCGGTTGCCTCCGCCAGGAGCTTGGCTGCCTGCTCTTCGGCCACCTTCAGCGTTTGTTCAAATGCCGATCCAAGCTCAGAAAAACTGGGCGCCGAGTCGATTTTGCGCAGTTTCGCACGTACGTCGGTCAGCTCACGCTTCAATCGTCGAAGAGTGGACTCCGATTCGTTGGCGGCGTTCGCACTCTTCTCAATTTGCTCCGCAATTTCGAGAAAGGTTGCGTCAACTTGGCTCGGATCAAAGCCCTTGCGTGCTGTTCGAAACTCAGAAAAATTACTCATGGCACCTCACACCCCAAGTGTGAATCCCGCCCCACCGTGAGTCCAGCGCAGTGGCATGCTCAATGCGGTTTAACCCTGAATCAACCGACTCCACATGAGGTTAAACCCGACCCATCGCCGCCATGGCCATGCGCAACAGGGTGCCTCGCCCGCCTTCCATCTCGACGGCAACCGAATCGCTCGCC
>RFQD01000269.1 GCA_009925875.1 Microbacteriaceae bacterium
CAGGACGCCCAACGATGTTGATCGTATCGAGCTCAGTCACGCGACCGCGCCTTCGCGGGCTCGATGTGCGGCGCTCGGATCCAGTCGGCTCCGGCGTAGCGGCTTCCTCTGCCGTCGTGGTGTCGTAGGTGGCAAGAACGTAGTTCTGAAAGTCGAACGTCGTGGCAACACCCGACTCCGACCAAGCGAACTTCACGTTCGCTACGCGGAAGAAGGTCTGAAGCTCAGACACGAGGCCGCGCGTCGTCGCAACGATCACGCGCGCCAAGTTCTCGTCTCCGATGCGCTCTGCGATGGCGCGCACCTGATCATCGAACCCGGTTCTCATGTGGTCGGTGAGAGAGCTGACAAGCGGAGAGCGCGCACCGAGGTTCCGAACATCGACTTGAAAGTCGACGGCATCCCCCGGCTTCATTCGCAACAAGTCGGGGTCTGCGTTGTCGCCACCGAAGCTGGTGAGGTTCTTCGACGTACACGAGCCGCCCATCTCTCCACGACCGATCTCCTCGTAGACAGCACGAGCAATCTCTGCAAGTCGATCAGCACTCGTGATGCCGGGAACAGGTACGTTGATGATGTTCTCAGCCGCTGCGTTCTCGCCAGCCGAGACAGTCTGTCGACGTGCGGACTCGGCCTCCTGCGGAGGCCAACGACCTTCGAGCGTCCGACCGCTCCCACGCACGCGCGCGTCGTTGTCAACCGAGACTGCACGAACGGTGTAGGGGCGCTGCGCGCCGTTCATCTTCCGCTCAAACGAGAGCTGCTGGATGTCGCGTCCGTACACCATGCGGCGATAGCGCAACGACGGCTCGATGGGAGCGCCGGATGGGACATCGATCGTGCGAGGATCGCCACTCGCGAACGGCGTCGGGTTGAGCGGACCTCCGGCGCGGGCTTGATCGTAGATCGAGCGTGCAGGCCGAATACGAAGCTCGGTGCCGATGAAGTAGGGAATCGCACCGACCAAGTAACAGAAGCGGACGATCAGATCCCAGAAGTTCAGATTGCTGCTGCTTGACGGTGGTGTACCGCGCCCGCTACTTCGGCCTCCGCGAGCACCGCGTCGATGCCGAGGAACCAGCTCGGGATCACCCACAGCGGGCACCACACCATCCGGCCACTCATCGGGGACCGTCGTGACGATGAAGTCTCCGAACAGCGGATTGTAGGCGAGCAGAGAACCGATGAGCGTGTCGATTGGCTGGCTGAGATCCAGCTCCTCAATGATCTGTTGCGCGATGCGAGGATCGTTCGTCAGCGGCGTGTCGAGAAGTATGCCGCGCATGTCGCGGCCCTTGAGCGTCACGACGGATCGACTGTCGTCGTGATCGACACCCCACTCATCCACCGTGCCGGTCATCAGCAAGGTGTCCATGTTGGGAGAGCCATCATCGTTGATCGTTCGCAGGACCGAGGGACGCCAGCCGTTGACCGGCTGCCCCGTCATCCCTTCGCGGAAGTTGTCGGCAGCGACCGCGCCAAGATGGATGTCTACTGCCGCAGCTCGAACGGTACGCGGGTCGATGGGAAGATCGCGGAAGGCGAGGTCAAGCGTGAACTGCCCCGCTTGCCGGTAGCCGGGAAGCTCGACGCTGGCCTTCATGGGAACGCGGTTGAGGACGTATGACACGTTCTCGTCGCCGGGGCGCGTGAGCAGCGGTTGTGGCTGCGGCGGCGAAGCCTCTGCGGTGCCTGCTACGGTGTCGTCTGTCGAGACAGGCGTCGGCTCTGGTTGAACGTGTAGAGTCTCGTCAAACCTCAGACGAAGATTCACGACGCATGAAGGGTAGAAGGTCGGCATGGCTACTTCCGCTGCCCCGGTCTTCGCGGGATCAAAAGCAGTTGACCCGACGTGAGCGCGCTGGAGGTCAGCTCGTTGAACGTGAGCAGAGTCTTCCAGTCAAAGGGAGAGCCATAGAAGGTCTCAGAGACCATGCGGAGATCGTCACC
>RFQD01000270.1 GCA_009925875.1 Microbacteriaceae bacterium
CCGGCGTGCTGAGCCTCATTTTTGCGCTCGTCGCCCGATTGCCGTTTGCCTTAGCGGCAGGACTGGGAATCAACTCGTTCCTCGCGGTGACCATGGTCAAGGGTGTGACCTGGCCGGAAGCCATGGGACTCATCGTTATTGACGGACTCATCATCGTTCTTCTCGCGGCCACCGGTCTTCGCACGCTCATCTTCAACGCGGTGCCGCCGGCGCTCAAGACAGCTATCACCGTGGGTATCGGTCTCTTCATCGCGTTCATCGGCCTGGTCGACGGTGGTCTCATTCGTCGCAACGGTGACGATGCCAACACGCCCGTTCCCGTGAACTGGGGAGTGGGAGCCGGACACCAACTCGGCTACCCGACGTTGGTCTTCGTTCTCACCGTCGTCATCATCGCCATTTTGATGGCCATTCGCGTGCGCGCGGCTATCCTCATTGGACTCATCGCGGGCACCGTGATTGCCATCATCCTCGAGACCACGCTCCACATCGGTGGCAAGTTCGACAAGGGTCAGTTCGTGACGCCGTTTGGTTGGGACACGACGATTCCGCAATGGCCGACACAGATTTTTGCCCTTCCTGATTTCAGCACCATCGGTCAGGTTGACTTGTTTGGCGCGTTTGGGCGAGTCGGAGTGATGGCGGGCATCGTCTTGGTCTTCACGCTCGTCTTCTCCAACTTCTTCGACGCCATGGGCACCATGACGGGCCTGTCGAAGCAGGCTGGTCTGGCCGATGCCAAGGGCAACTTCCCTCGACTGACGTCTGCCCTCATCGTCGAGGGCGCGGGTGCCGTCGCCGGTGGTCTCACCTCGACCTCCTCGAACACGGTCTACATCGAGAGCGCATCCGGAATCGCCGGTGGAGCCCGCACGGGTCTCGCTACGTCACTCACCGGATTGCTGTTCATCCTGGCCGCGTTCCTGTCTCCGCTCACCAGCATCGTTCCGATCGAAGTTGGTGCCGCGGCCCTCGTGATCGTGGGCGCCCTGATGATGGCTCAAGTTGTGGACATCGACTGGAAAGACTGGACGATTTCGTTCCCGGCGTTCTTGGCGATCATCTTGATGCCGTTCTCGTACTCCATCGCGAACGGTATCGGCGCAGGTTTCATTGCGTTCGTGATCGCGCGCACGGCTTCGGGTAAGGCAAAGGACATCCACTGGTTGCTATGGATTGTTGCGGCCGGCTTCTTGCTCTACTTCCTGTTGCCGACCATCTCGCCGCTCATCGCGGGATAGTTCCCTCTCTGTGACTCTGGCCCGGCATCGAGTGGATGCCGGGCCAGAGTCATTCCTCGGTCAACGGATAATGTTCCCGCGAGTCAACCCAAGAATCCGCGCAGGAGGGCCGCCGATCCAGCCAGATGCGCACGCATTTCCTCCGTGGCGCGAGGTTGATCTCCCGTGAGAATCGCCAAGACGATGCGCTCATGTTGTTGCGTCGAGTGGGCAATATTGGGGGGCAACAGGGGAATGTCATCGAGGAGCTCGTTGACGCGCATGCGGCAGGCGGCCACCTGCGTGAGGAGTGAGGGCGATCCAGAGAGTTCGGCGATGAGTAGGTGCAGTCGACTGTCGAGTCGCCGATAGTCCTCGGTCGTCGCGACCTTCGTGTCATTGAATGCGGACCACAGCTTTTCGCGATCGGTCGCACTGAGGTCGTGAGCGGCCGCGTGGCTTGCTGCGCCAACTTCGAGAACCTCGCGCAGCACGAGGATGTCACGAACATCCGCGGGTGATGTGTGTGGCGTAGCAATGGAATGTGCGGTTCGAAGCTCTCCGCGCACGGCGGAGGGCACCGGGTTCACCACGAAAGCGCCACCGTAACGCCCGCGACGCACGTCAATGAAGCCGGCGTCCACCAAGGCACTGATGGCGTCGCGAACTGTGTCACGACTCACCTCGAGGAGCACA
>RFQD01000028.1 GCA_009925875.1 Microbacteriaceae bacterium
CGAGCCGGCAAGGGAACCTCGGCCCGAACCGTGCCAATTCGCAGTTGAGCACTACGACCGGACAGCGATTCGACTTCGGTGCCCGGCTGAGGACGCGCCACCATCTTCGACTCATCGAGCTGAACGACGTTGGACAAGCCGTGAGGTGCGGCCGCGAGTAGCTCAGGCGCGACACCAAACCACGTGACAGATTTTTTCGGTGATGAGTGCGAGGAGACTCGGTGGCCAATTTCCTTCAGATTGTCGTCATCGGCATTGAGGATGACATTCTGCGACGTCGCTTCAACGAGCGTCGACAGCATGTCTGCGACTCGGCGGGGCTCAAAAAAACGATTCAGCTGATCGACCTGAACATTAACGAGCAATGTCGTCGTGGGGAAAAGGCGGCGTGACAGACCAACCGAATAGGCCTCGTCAACTTCTAAGACAGCGACATCGGCATGCACGGTGCCATCGAAGCCGACATCCGCGAGTATCGCCGATGCAATGCCCTGTGGCAGGTTGCCACCGGACGGGTTCGTGAAGACGCGCAGCCCGTGGGCTCGAAGAATGCGCGCAAGCATGTTGGTGGTTGTGGACTTTCCGTTCGACCCGGAGACGAAGACGATACCGTTCTTCACCGTGGCGAACGCGTGCTCCAAAAAATTTGGCGCACATGCGAGAGCAACGTTTCCTGGCATGGCTGAACCTCCGCCACGAAGGCGTGTGAGCCATCGGACGGCACGGCCGAGGAATACGGCCAACGCAATGCGCACGTGTACTTCCTACTCGAGGTAATCGCGCAAGGATTGCGATCTGGACGGGTGGCGCAACTTCGCCATTGTCTTGGACTCAATTTGGCGGATTCGCTCGCGCGTCACGCCGAAAGTGTCACCAATTTGGTCGAGTGTTTTTGGGATCCCGTCGCCGAGACCAAAGCGCATGCGGATGACTCCCGCTTCCCGCTCAGAAAGTGAATCAAGCAACGACTCCAACTGGCGCTGCAACATAGTGAACCCCACCGCATCCGCGGGAACGACAGCTTCCGTGTCTTCGATGAGATCACCGAACTCGCTGTCGCCATCCTCACCCAAGGGTGTGTGCAACGAAATTGGCTCGCGCCCGTACTTTTGCACCTCGATGACCTTTTCCGGAGTCATATCAAGTTCACGCGAGAGTTCTTCGGGGGTCGGTTCCCGGCCCAAGTCCTGAAGCATTTGTCTCTGAACGCGGGCCAGCTTGTTGATGACCTCGACCATGTGCACGGGAATGCGAATCGTCCGAGCCTGGTCGGCCATGGCGCGCGTTATCGCCTGACGAATCCACCACGTCGCATACGTAGAGAATTTGAAACCCTTGGTGTAGTCGAATTTCTCGACGGCGCGAATGAGCCCCAGATTGCCTTCTTGGATGAGATCGAGAAACTGCATGCCTCGACCCGTGTAACGTTTTGCCAGCGACACCACGAGTCGCAAGTTCGCACCGAGAAGGTGGCTTTTCGCTCGTTGTCCATCTCGAGCGACCCACCGAAGTTCGCGTTCCAATTGCTTAGGGATGCTCTTTGCCGTGCCCAACTTGTCTTCCGCAAAAAGCCCCGCCTCAATGCGCATCGCCAACTCGACTTCTTCGGCCGCATTGAGCAGTGGAACCTTACCGATTTGCTTGAGGTAATCCTTGACCGGGTCAGCTGTTGCGCCCGTGATCGCAGTCGAATAGACCGGGATGTCGTCCTCTTCTTCTGCGTGAGAGATCACGATGGCGCCCGTTGGCAATTCTTCATCTAACGAGGACGACGGCTTTTCATCGTCGTCGGCCTCAACGATTTCGACGTCATCGTCGTCGACGGAGACCACTTTGTCATCGATCACAACCACGACGTCGGCAACGTCTTCCACGTCCACGTCCACTTCGAGGTCTACGTCGAGTTCCGCATCCAGCTCATCATCAATGTCGACGTCAACCGCATCCTCGTCGACAACCGCTACTGGCGACTGACGTGTTGGCTTACTTGCCTGCTTCGCCGGGGCCTTCGCAGCCGGTGCTTTCGCCGGAGCCTTCGCCGCCGGAGCCTTCGCCGCCGGAGCCGCCTTCACGGGCGCAGTCTTACGTGCCGATGCATTTTTGGATTCCGCGGCGTTTACCTCGGCCGCAGAGCTCGATGAACTATCTTTGCGTTTGCCGCCGATTCCAAAAAAAGCCATTCCGCACCTCTATCGAAGGAATTACCGCGTCACCTGCCCGAAAGGCATGATGAGGACCCATGTCAAGTCCTCGCGAGAGACGACTGGGTCCTCGCCAATTCTGCCATACGGCGCGGACACTCATGACCACGCGCTTGAGTTCCGACGGGCAACCTTACGAACTAGGCGATTCGTCCGGGGCTCGGCGCGAACTTAAGAAAGCTTCGAGTTCCGCAGCAATTTGTTCCGCGCTCGGCAGTTCGCCATCAATGTCCGTCAGCGGCGACCGCATCATCTCCGGAGGCATATTTTTTTTCATGTACTTGTCGTACTGAATTTCAAGCTTTCGGACGAGCTTCTCCAGTTCTTCATTCGTCGTCAGTTGCTCGTCGATTCGAGCGATAAAGTCCCGCCCTTCTTCCCTCAACCGGTCGGTTGGGAAAAGCAATCCAGTGGCGGAAGTTATCATCTCCAGCGATGTGAGGGCGGCGCTAGGGAATTCGGCGTCGGCAAGATAGTGCGGGATGAGCAGAACGAAACCGGACACGACGTGCCCTGCGGTACCCAGCCGATACTCAACAAGATGCATGGCGTTCGACGGCACCTGCGTGTGCGGTCTCCACACGCTCAGTGCTTCCACCAGGTCACGACGGTTTCCACTGACCGTTGTCCCAATAGGCCGCGTATGGGGCACCGGCATCGGAATTGCGTGGACCCACGTTGACTCAGTGACGTCAAATTCCGACACGAAGTTCACAACGGTCTGACTGAAGTGTTCCCATCGGAAATCAGGCTCATATCCACTGAGTAAGAAGAATTGGCGACCCATTTCGTCGCGAACGAGGTGAATCGCCAGCCTCGGAGGTTCATAACCAGTGAGGTGATCTTGATCAAAATAAATCGTGGGCCGCCGTGCCCGATAGTCCAGGAATTCGTCGGGGTCAAACACGGCAACGATTTGCGACGTCATTACGTCGAGAACGTAGTCAGTGAATTGAGAGACAGCAGAGCCCGAGTCGGTGAATCCCGTGAGCCCAGCGACTAATGGAATTCCGCGCGGAATGTCTCCCTTTTCCATCATGAACTCAAGAAAGTCCTCGTTGTCACGCACGAGCCAAGTTTACGTCTCTCTGAAACACCGCGAAGGATGCGTAACATCAAAGTCATGGCTTCCATGCTTCCGAAACTCCGTATCGTTCCAACCTTGTCAACGGATTCTGACGTTGTCTTGCTCGGGGTTGTTTCTCGCGAAGGGACAGATCACGTTTACGGTCTGGAGGAATTCGCATACGTGCAAGACCTTTTGAGCCGCGCGGACGTTACATCGACTCTCGATTCAGTAACCCGCATCCCTGACCCGAAGGTCGATAAGCGGACGCTTCTCTTAGTGGGGATGGGTTCCATCGATCTCACGCCAGACACCCTCCGCTATAGCGTCGGAGCAGCAATTCGCAGGGCAGGAAAATTCTCCTCTCTCGAGATCGCCCTCCCGGTGACCACCGTTGCCGAAGTGGGCTGCATCGCGGAAGGATGTCTCCTCGGCTTGTATTCGTTTGAGGCGTATCGGTCTCGGGAAATGCCCGAATCAACGAGTGTCCAATCAATTTCGATCGTCACGGATGTCGCGGCCGGCGAGGCGATTCGGCGTTCCCAGACAGTGGCCGAAGCGGTCGGACTCATCAAAGACTTGGTCAATACTCCGCCGAATGACCTGAGTCCGACTGAGCTCGCGAAGAGAGCAGTCGCCAGCGTTTCGTCACTCCCGATACGCGCAAAAGTCTGGAACGAGAAAGAGCTCGAGCGCCAAGGTTTCGGTGGAATTCTTGGTGTCGGCCAAGGAAGTTCTCGACCGCCACGCCTTGTGCGACTGACCTACGCTCCCGCCAGTCGGAAAAGTCACATTGCGCTCGTAGGTAAGGGAATCACGTTCGATACGGGGGGGCTGTCACTCAAACCTCCCTCCGGCATGCTCGGGATGAAGTACGACATGACTGGTGCAGCAACGGTACTCGCCGCTGTGCGTGCCATCGCAACGTTGGGGCTGCCCGTCGCAGTGACGGCGTGGATGTGCATAGCAGAAAACATGCCTAGCGGGTCTGCGATTCGACCAAATGATGTTCTTCGCATGTACGACGGATCAACGGTCGAAGTGACGAATACAGACGCCGAAGGTCGACTCGTCTTAGCCGATGGTCTTGTTGCGGCCGAGAAAGAGAAACCTGACCTCATTATCGACGTAGCAACACTGACGGGGGCTGCTTCCGTAGCGTTGGGCACTCGGTACGCCGGTGTTATGGGAGACGTCGCCGCCGTAAACGAATTGGTGGAGTCGGCCTCAGAAGCAGGAGAGCATTTCTGGCCGATGCCGTTGCCACAGGAATTGAAGGCGGTTCTCAAGTCAGACATCGCTGACCTCGTCAACGCGAAAGTGGGGAACACCGCCGGTGGAATGCTTCTCGGTGCAACGTTCCTTCGTGAGTTCGTGAAATCTACTCCATGGGCTCACATCGACATCGCGAGTTGCGCAAACAACGCGGGTGCTGCCTACGGCTTTACAGGTCCGGGACCCACCGGCGCCGCAGTGCGTGCAATCATTCGTCAGGCAGAAAGACTGGCCCTCGAGTAGTAGTGTGAACAACGGCTTTGCCCAACTGAGGAGGTTGGCCTCTTTCAGTATTTACGCTGGCACAACCAGCATGTTCTTGAGGAGCTCACGTGACTGATCACAACTTTGACCTCGTCGTTCTTGGTGGCGGAAGCGCCGGGTACTCCGCTGCGGTGCGTGCCGTCGAGCTGGGAATGACCGTCGTGCTGATCGAAAAGGACAAACTCGGAGGAACGTGCTTACACCGAGGATGTGTTCCCACGAAAGCTCTCTTGCACTCGGCAGAGGTCGCCGACGTGGCCCGCGACGCGGCCGAGTACGGTGTCGTGGCCAGCATGACCGGAATCGACATGAACAAGGTCAATGCCTATCGCGATGACATCGTGGCTAAAAAGTTCAAGGGACTACAAGGACTGCTCAAGGCGCGCGGAATCACCGTCGTAGAGGGGGAAGGTCGCCTGACTTCTCCGAACAGTGTCAGCGTTGGCTCAGAAACTTATGTCGGGAAAAACGTGGTTTTGGCGACGGGTTCATACTCCAAGTCCTTGCCGGGACTCACGATTGAAGGACGCGTCATTACCAGCGAGCAAGCACTGCTTCTTGACTACGTTCCCGCAAAGGTTGCCATTCTTGGTGGCGGGGTCATCGGGTGCGAATTCGCCAGTGTGTGGCGCTCATTTGGCTCCGAAGTCACCATCATCGAAGGTTTGCCGCATCTCGTGCCCAATGAAGAGGAAGTCATCTCCAAGGGATTGGAGCGTGCCTTCCGCAAGCGTGGAATTGATTACAAGATTGGTGTGCGCTTTTCGGGAGTTACCCAAAGCGATCAAGGTGTGACGATTTCACTGGAAAGTGGAGAAACCGTCGAAGCCGACCTCCTCTTGGTCGCGGTGGGGCGCGGACCGAATACAGCAGGACTCGGATTTGAAGAAGTCGGCGTCGTCGTCGACCGCGGCTATGTGCCGACCAACGAGCGTTTGCAAACCAACGTTCCTGGCGTCTGGGCCGTCGGTGATATTGTCCCGGGGCTCCAGCTTGCTCACCGCGGATATCAGCACGGAATCTTTGTCGCTGAAGAAATTGCCGGACTCAATCCAGTTGTCATCGAAGACGTGAACATTCCCAAGGTCACATACTGCGAGCCCGAGATCATGTCCGTGGGTCTCACCGAGGCAAAGGCTGCCGAGAAATTTGGCACGGAGAGCGTGACATCTTTTGAATACAACCTTGCCGGGAATGCCAAAAGCGAGATTATTGGAACGCCCGGCCTGGTCAAAGTAGTCCGAGTCAAGGAAGGTCCGATCGTCGGAGTTCACGCCATCGGTTCGAGGGTGGGCGAATTCGCTGGCGAGGCCCAACTCACGGTCAACTGGGAGGCACACCCTGAGGATGTTGCCCCATTGATTCATGCTCACCCGACGCAGAACGAGGCCATGGGTGAGGCGTTCCTCTACCTCGCTGGCAAGCCGCTCCACACCCTCTAACGTGAGCGACACATCTAAAATTTAACGCGCCATCTTTATACCTAGGAGAGTCAGTTTCATGAGCGAATCCGTCAGTCTTCCGGCACTGGGAGAAAGTGTCACCGAGGGAACCGTGACGCGGTGGTTAAAGAATGTCGGAGATCGCGTTGAAGTCGACGAACCCCTGCTTGAAGTTTCAACCGACAAAGTTGACACAGAAATTCCGTCTCCAGTGTCGGGCGTCGTGGAGCAGATTCTCGTTCAGGAGGACGAGACGGTCGCCGTCGGTACGGTTCTCGTCATCGTGGGCGATGGGTCCGGCTCGGCCGCTTCCCCATCCGCGCCGGCTTCGACTACCGCGCCCGAGTCTGGCGTCGCTCAGGAACCAGCACCGGCACCCGCTCCCGCACCGGCACCGGAGCCGGCTCCCGCTCCCGCACAAGCACCGGCACCGGCACCGGCACCCGCTCCCGCTCCCGCACAAGCACCGGCACCGGCACCGGCACCCGTTGCAGAAGTGTCTGCACCGTCCTCGAGGGCGCATGCCGGAGGTACCAGTTACGTCACACCCATTGTGAGAAAGCTCGCCAATGAGCGAGGGGTTGATCTCGGCACAATTTCCGGAACGGGGATTGGCGGACGGATTCGCAAGGAAGACATTCTCAATGCCACTGCGCCCGTCGCTTCGTCACCGCGGTCTGGTTATGTCCCACTCGGCGTGTCCCCATTACGTGGTACGACGGCTCCACTTTCTCGACTTCGCAAGGTCGTGGCGGAGCGTGCCGTCGTCTCAATGCAAAGTACGGCTCAGTTGACGACTGTTGTCGAAGTGGACGTCACGCGCATCGCTCAGCTGCGTGCGAATGTCCAGTCGACATTCCAGTCCAAATATTCGCGCAAGCTCACGTTCCTTCCGTTCTTCGCCAAGGCAGCCGCGGAGGCTCTTCAGGCATACCCGGTCATCAATGCCAACGTCGACGATGACAACATCTACTATCCCGATCATGAGAACATCAGCATCGCCGTCGACACCGATCGGGGTCTTCTGACACCCGTTGTGAAGAATGCGAGTGGTTTCAACATCGCCTCATGGGCCGAAGCAATCGATGATGTCGCCTCTCGCACCCGTAATAACCAATTGAAACCCGATGAGCTGGCTGGTGGAACATTTACGCTCACCAACACGGGTTCTCGTGGAGCGTTGTTTGACACGCCCGTTGTTTTTCTTCCTCAGCTCGCGATTCTGGGTACCGGTATCGTCACCAAGCGACCCGTCGTCATGAATGTCGATGGAAACGAGGTCATCGCCATCAGATCGATGGTTTATCTGGCTTTGTCTTACGACCACCGCATCATTGACGGTGCTGACGCAGCCCGGTTCTTGACGGCCATGAAAGCTCGTCTGGAGGACGGTTCGTTCGAGGCAGACCTTGGAATCTAACGTTAGCTTCGAGGATCGATAGAAACTCCTCGGGTCGTTGACCGCGGGGAGAGTGCGGTGTTGGCCGCGTATGTCTCCCGAGCTACCCAAGAACCATTCTTGCGAACGAGAAGCACGCTGACAGTTGTCACGTTGCCTTCTTTCGACGTGCCATGAACCGCTACCAGTACGACGTCTCCATTGCGACTAACGACATCGGCGGTCACGTCAGAGAGGATGGGCATTGCCTCCGGTGCACCGTCGTCAAGAACTTCGGCGATAGCGAACGCGCGTGGATCTAGCTCCGACGTCTCGCTCGGCGCCCCAGGACTGAAGTCACTGTTGACGTGAGCCAGCTCAGCGACGACTGCTGTAGGCGACGGTGTCGACACCTGTGACGGAGTCGTCCCGCCTGAATCGAGCAACATGTATGCCACGCCGCTGGCGCCGAGGATACCAGCGAGGACGAATCCAATCTTCTTCTTGAGGCTCGGAGAACTCATCAGAACTCGACCCTGGTGACGAGTTGACGCTAGTGGGGCGACGCGGGTTGGCACATCCGGCGAATTTTTCTGCCGACCAATCCCGACCGGCAGCTCCGATGGCGGGGCACCCACATGAAGGACAACGGGAACCGACGCGCTATCTCGTTTGGAGCTCATGAACTGGATAAAGGGACGCATGAGCCGATGATGTCTCTCCTAACTATTGTGCGCACCGACGTCTCGACCTTTAGTGCACAACGCAACTACGACGCAAAGGTGTGGGACAGGCGGGGCGTAGACTCGTCGTGTGGTGGAGGTCCTCGCTCTTGATATCGGAACGCGCTTCGTTCCCTACGACGAAGGGTTACGTGTTCAGCGCCAACTGCACGATGAAATCACATCGGGAACGAGACACGACGCCCTTGTGTTACTCGAACATGAGTCGGTCTATACGGCGGGAAAAAGAACCGAAGATGACGAGCGACCTACTGACGGTACGCCGGTCGTTGACGTTGATCGTGGCGGAAAGCTGACCTGGCACGGCCCCGGGCAACTCGTGGGCTACCCCATTTTGCGGTTACCAGATCCCATCGATGTTGTCGGTTACGTTCGAAATCTGGAAGGTGTGCTTCTCTCAGTTCTGAACGAGTTTGACATAGATGCCGTTCGCGTAGAAGGTCGGTCCGGCGTGTGGGTTCGGCGCGGGCTGACGCACGACAAGATTGCCGCGATCGGAATACGGGTGGCGGGAGGCGTTACCATGCATGGCTTTGCCCTCAATTGCAGCAATGAGCTTTCCCCTTACGCTTCCATCGTCGCGTGCGGTATTCGTGACGCCGGTGTGACGACCATGTCTCGTCAACTTAACCGCGCAGTTACTCCACTCGAGGTTCTCCCCCACGTCATCGCCCTGTTCACACAGAAATTCGAGGTCGCACATGAGCTCAGCTGAGGGTCGCAAACTCCTGCGTCTGGAGGTTCGAAATGCCGAAACTCCCATTGAAAAGAAGCCTGAATGGATTCGCACGACCGCGAAGATGGGCCCGGAATACCTGCAACTCCAAGAGTTGGTGAAAACCGAGAGCCTCCACACAGTGTGCCAAGAGGCAGGATGTCCCAACATTTATGAGTGTTGGGAGGACCGTGAGGCGACATTCCTTATCGGCGGAGCCCAATGCACACGTCGATGCGATTTCTGCCAGATCGACACAGGCAAGCCAGAACCCCTTGACAGGGATGAGCCGCGTCGAGTCGGTGAATCTGTAGTCTCCATGAATCTTCGTTATGCGACCGTCACGGGCGTGGCGCGTGACGACCTCGAAGATGAGGGTGCGTGGTTGTACGCCGAAACCATTCGACAGATTCATCAACAGTCGCCAGGCACGGGTGTTGAGATTCTCGTTCCCGATTTTTCGGGAAATCCAGAACTCTTGCAGCTCGTATTCGATGCGGATCCTCAAGTATTCGCGCACAACGTGGAGACCGTTCCCCGCATATTCAAGAGAATTCGACCTGCTTTTCGCTACGAGCGGTCTCTCGACGTGCTCACCCAAGGCCGCAAGGCGGGGATGATTACGAAATCCAACCTGATTTTGGGGATGGGCGAAGAGCGTGAGGAAATCTCACAAGCGTTACGTGACCTATACGAGGCTGGCACCGACATCATCACTATTACGCAGTATCTGCGCCCCAGCAAGCGTCACCATCCGGTGGAGCGTTGGGTACACCCCGAGGAGTTCGTTGAACTGAAGAACGAAGCCGAGGAGATGGGGTTTTTGGGTGTGCTTTCGGGTCCTCTCGTGCGCAGTTCCTACCGCGCTGGTCGTCTCTATGCACAATCAATGGTGGCAAAGGGTCGGGAAATTCCCGAAGACTTGCGGCACCTCGCAGAATCCGAGATTGGGTTTTCCCAGGCTGTTTAGCCCTCGCTGACCAGCAAGGTCATGGGAGCCCACGAACCATGGGGCCGAGCAGGGTAATCTGAACGCTATGGCAAAAGAAGCAGCCCCCAAATCCAAGCGAGAGAACCGACTGAAGCAGGTCTGGCAGGTCTATCGCATGACCGCCCGAGGCGACAAAAGCGTCACGCCGATTTTGTTGTCGCTCGTCATTGCTCCGGCTGCCCTCGCCATTGTGATCACGGTTGCCTTGAATCAGCCGTGGTTTGCCGTCGTCCTTTGGGCTCTCGTCGCACTCATGGTCGGCATTCTCGTAGGCCTGATTATCTTGGGGCGTAAAGCCGAGTTTGTTGCCTACTCTCAGATTGAAGGTCAACCCGGTGCCGTCGGCGCGATGATTCGGTCATCACTTCGCCGGGGCTGGATCGGCAACGAAGAGCCAATCGCGGTCAATCGCAAGACGATGGATGCGGTGTACCGAGTCGTAGGCCGGGGCGGACTTGTTCTCCTCGCCGAAGGCCCAGCTGCACGAACTCGGGCAGCGGCGGAGGACGAAAAGCGCAAACTTGCCCGGGTTTTGCCCAATGTCCCCATCACCATCATCTCCGTCGGAACGGAAGAGGGCCAGGTGCGACTTCACAAGATCTCGTCAGCACTCTCTCGCGTCACGCGCGTTCTCACGCGAAACGAAGTTCAAGTCGTCAATGCGCGCGTCTCGTCCCTCGGGTCAAATGTTCCTATTCCAAAAGGAATTGATCCGAGTCGCATGCGCGTGTCCCACCGACGCTAGGACGTCCGAAGCAACACCGTCCCGGCAATTTTGTCGTGAAATCCTCGCTGGTCCGAATCCCAAACGACCGCGGGAATGACAAGAGCCAACAGGAGCGAACGCACAATGGGGCGCCACAGCCCGACCCAGCCCCCGGTCAACGGAGCAACGTAGCAACCGAGAAGGCGATGCCCGATGCTTCCGCCCATGATGGGAATCGCGACGATTTGCAGGACGACGAAGAGTGTCAGAACCTGCAGGGACTGGCCCTGTGCCGACGAGATGAACGCCGCGTCGCTCACGGTTGCCGGCGCGGCGCCCAATGAACCGCGCAGCAGAGAGACGACGAGAAGTGCAATCCACCAATCGACGAGGAGCGCACATATGCGACGCCCAACCCGGGCAACCGACCCTCGTCCACTCCGTGGTAAGCCCAGCCGTTCGCCCGGGAAAGTACTCGGGACGGAAGCGGAATCACTTCGAGGAGACGCCATTTCGTTAGTCTACGAC
>RFQD01000271.1 GCA_009925875.1 Microbacteriaceae bacterium
GCCTGGGTGCGCGATACATGGATTGACCAGGAGATCGATCCTCGACTTCCTTACTCGAATTCCGAGAAGTAATTCGTCCCAGTCATCCCATTGGATTGAAAGGCACCTAATGTCAACGCGAAGAATGACCGTGAGTCAAGCTCTCATTGAATTTCTCGGGCATCAGTACACGGTGGACGGTGACCATCGGGAACGCACCATTGCTGGAACGTTCGGCATCTTTGGTCACGGAAACGTCGCGGGTATCGGCCAAGCGCTGAAGCAATTTTCGGTGGACGAACCGACCCTCATGCCTTTCTATCAGGCGCGAAATGAGCAGGGAATGGTTCATGAGTCGGTTGCCTTCTCCCGAATGACGCGTCGTCGCTCAACATTCGCGTGTGCGGCATCAGTTGGTCCCGGCGCAAGCAACATGCTGACGGGTGCCGCTGTGGCAACGACGAACCGACTTCCCGTGCTCTTGTTGCCGTCGGACACTTTCGCTACGCGCGTGAGCGATCCTGTGCTGCAGCAGCTGGAACTGCCTCACGATGCAACTATTTCTGTGAACGATGCATTTAAGCCACTTTCGCGATTCTTTGACCGAGTCGTTCGACCGGAACAGCTCTATTCGGCGGCCTTGGGCGCCATGAGAGTCTTAACAGATCCCGTTGAAACCGGTGCAGTCACGATTGCTTTGCCGGAGGACGTTCAGGCCGAAGCTATTGACGTTCCCTTGGAATTTCTGGCTGATCGAGAATGGCACATTCGACGACCGCGTCCCGACGCGCATTTACTTCGCGAGGTCGCCCGGCAGATCGCGAATGCGAAGCGCCCCATGATTGTTGCCGGCGGTGGTGTCATTTACTCCGACGCGACGGAGGCACTGAAGACCTTTGTCGAGGCCACCGGTATTCCGGTCGGCATGTCACAAGCTGGAGTGGGGACGTTGCCGTGGGACCACGCCCAAAATATGGGTGCCGTCGGTGCAACGGGAACCTCAGCGGCAAATCACCTCGCACGAAAAGCTGACCTCATCATTGGCATCGGGACGCGCTACAGCGATTTCACGGCCGCGAGTCGAACCGCGTTCCAAAACCCGGACGTGAAGTTCATCAACATCAACATCGCATCGTTTGATGCATTCAAGCATGGTAGCGCCACGCCGGTCGTGGCGGATGCCCGGGAGAGCATTGACGAATTAATCGTCGCGTTGAGTGGTTTCTCCGTGAGCCCTGAGTACGTGGCCGAAATGGCGGGCGAAAAAGCCACGTGGGATGCGGCAGTTGATGAGGCCTTCGTCGACCGCAAACGTGACCTTCCGAGTCAGACGGAGATCATTGGCGCCGTCCAGAAATCAAGTGCGCCCCGAGATGTTGTCGTGTGTGCGGCTGGCTCGTTGCCGGGTGACTTGCACAAACTGTGGCGCGTGAGGGATTCGTTGGGGTACCACGTGGAATACGCGTTTTCAACGATGGGGTACGAAATCGCTGGTGGTATCGGTGTCGCCCGCGCCGATTCGACTCGAGATGCCATCGTCATGGTCGGTGATGGCTCGTACCTCATGATGCATTCCGAAATTGTTTCGGCCGTAGCCGAAGGAATCAAGTTCATCATCGTTTTGATTCAAAACCACGGATACGCATCTATCGGGCACCTCTCGGAAGATGTCGGTTCTCAGCGATACGGAACGCTGTATCGCACACATGACAAGGCCGGCAACAATTTTGAGTCCGGCAATATCCTGCCGGTTGATCTCGCTGCGAATGCGGAAAGCTACGGCATAAACGTCATTCGCGTCGAACCTTCACCAAATGCGTTGGCTGATTTGGCTGATGCCGTTGTGGCTGCAAAAGCAGGCGATAAGGCGACGCTGATTCACATTAACAGCGATCCGTTGCTCTACGCGCCCGACG